>JAWOGF010000011.1:0-31757 GCA_046497075.1 Candidatus Saliniplasma sp. | reverse complement strand
AGAACGGTTCACAAGACAGCCCAGGGTATCCAATAACGGTTATTATATTCTCAATAGGGGTGTCTTTTATACTCATCAAGTGGCGCAGATATTCAATGAGGAAAAAATCTAGCTAGATATGTATCATCGATTCCCGTAGTACCACAAGCAAATGTTATATTGTATCTGAACAGAATAACATATAATAATATGGACGATAGGGAGAGAAAACACGTAGTCGCTGGACAATTTTATCCAGGAAGATAAACTGAGCTTAGAAGGTCTATTGGGTTGTCGCTTAAATTTAGGAAGGTCCGGGCGACCACGGCGATAGCACCGAACAGATCGCAAATCATTTCTACAGAATAAATAATATTACCCCGTATAAGATATTAAAAAGAAAATAGTCGCAACTCTCAGAATTTTTCCATCAGATATTCTCCGTTCTCCATTATCTTCTCATCATCCAACCACACGTTACATTTCGTCAATATCATATCTAGATGTTCCGGACAGGTCCAGTCTGCGTAAGTAACCTCAGCCATCGGATCTCCAAAAGCTATGTGGATGCCTGGAAATTTCTCATCCTGTAGCATATTCCCACTCAATTCATCCAGGAATATATTTGTTCCAAATCCCAGTTCCCCAACAAATGGAGAACATTCATGCAGGTGGATATAATCATCCACCTCTTTTTCTAACTCATCGTTCTCACAGGAAACATCCACGGCCTTTGCCCTTTCATCGGTCTCTATCTTTATAGTGATAGGAGTTTCTTTAAGGTCCTCATGGGAATATTTGTTGCCCAAATACTCCCCCATCACCCCATCAACAACTATCTTGCCCTCCATCTTTAATGGTGCTGTATAAACCTCTCCGTCGGGTAGATTATTCCAGTGGCCAAGTTCTTGGCATATCCCATCGGATGGGATCCATTTCCATCGCTCGCTGAATGAGGCTGTGATATCCGTACCCTGTTCATTGGTGACCCTAACGGTATCAGTATTTACGAGCTTTTCATATAGTTTATCCGTAAACTCTTTGATCTCTTCATAATCTACAGCTAGAGCGGATTCGATAACTTCCTCCGTGATATTCACCATATGGCCGTGTCTTCCTCCATTCAAAACTTTCTTGATAAAAGGTTGTCTTATACTCTCCAGCTCCCCTTCAAGAGAATTAGTAGTCCAGAACCCGACATTACACTCCTCAGCTGCTTCTCTTATAGCATCCGGAAAATGCTCTATTGGTCTCTTTCCATATATATCTAGATTGAAAAAACGTACGTGCGGTGTGATCTCTAGGGCCACCTCCCTGATCTTCTTTCCGATCTTCATAGTAGCATTGTCGGAAACTATAGCTACTTTTTCATGTTCTTTAACGCCCATGCATGTGATGACCGCCGTCCTGATTCCTTCTTCTAATGACATGATCTACTCCATCTTATCTTAAAGATTGACTACGTATTTAAAATGTTTCTGGTACAAAGGCAAAAATATATTTAAAGACAAATGCCATCTAATCCTGTATATTATGATTGCCAGGGAAGAAGCCTTGAAGATGATGAAAGAAAATATCGATACTAAGAATCTCAGGAAGCACTGTCTTGCAGTTGCCCAGATAATGAAAGTATTAGCTCAGAAGCTTGATAGGGATCGACAGAAATGGGAGATATTAGGTTTGGTTCACGACATGGATTACGAAGAAACTAAGGACAACCCTGAAAAGCATGCATTGATATCCGCCGAGATGGTGGAAGGGAAAGTTCCAGAAGACGTGATCAGGGCTATAAAAGCACATAATCACAAGCACACGGGAGTTGAACCTAAAAGCGATATGGATAACGCACTGATAGCGGCAGATGCCGTTTCAGGTCTCATAGTCGCTACAGCTCTAGTGATGCCTAACAGTAAGTTGGAAGAAGCAAGACCCGAATCTGTTGAGAAGAAGTTCGACGATTCCTCATTCGCCAAGAACATCGATAGGGATAGGATAATGTATTGTGAGAAAGTAGGTTTAGGTAGAGATGAGTTCTTAGAACTTTCGTTGAAAGCTCTTCAGGATATAGACGAGGAGCTCGGATTGTAGTGGATATATGAAGATAGAAAAGCCGGATGATGATGAACTAGAAGAACTTTACCGAAAATTCGGGAAGCCTGAGATAAAAGAAGAAGAGGTCAGCTTGACTGCTTTGGAATATAAGGGGGATTATCCTGACTGCAAGGGCGAAGCTGTACTTATGATCTGTAAAAAATGCAATACAATTGGGGTTAGACATAAAGGAGGCGAAAGATTCGTCCTCCCCATGGGCCGAGTATGGGAAAGTGAAGGGTTCGTCGAAGGGGCGAAAAGGGAAGCAAAAGAAGAAACTGGCCTCCAGATAGAAATAGTCTCTTTAGATGAGATAAGAAAGGCTAGGTTTGAATTTTCCAATGCAGAACTCGAGAGATGGCATCTCCTTTTCGAGGCAGAATCGATAGGAGGTAATTTGAAACCTGAAGATAAGGAAGAGATAGAAGAAGCGAAGCTGTTTGAAGGGGAATGGCACTGGGATAGGGGATTTTACAGTTTAAAGATTTGAATTATTTCTCTTTAGATTCTTGCAGGACTACTTAACTACATGTTGCAAGAAGTCTCATTGACTCGGCTGGGAGATGAAAGGAACGCTATCACGGGGAAAACTATTTATGGTGTGTAACTTTTTCACACAACTATGGGATATGAGCTTGATAAAGGAAGACACTCGGTGTATGCTCTTCAATATCATTTTGTTCAGTGCGTTAAATATCGGAGAAAGGCTCTGGTCGATCCCGGGATCATCGACAAACTCAAAGAACAGATCCACAATATCAGTCAAACATTCGATGTTGAGGTACTGAATATCGAAACAGATAAAGACCATTTCCACATGATATTCAAAGGGCATCCGACATTAGAATTGACCAGGTATATCAATGCTGTCAAGACGTTAACTTCCAGAGAGATACAAAGGAATTATCCGGAAGTCAAGAAGATGTTATGGGAAGGAAAGTTCTGGTCACGTTCGTACTTCCTTGCTACAACAGGACAGGTGACACTTGATTGCCTGAAGAAGTACGTAGAAGAACAAGGGATGGAAAGGAAATAATGCAGCTCACACAACAGATCAGGATACAGCCAACCGAGGCACAGGAAGATGTATTAAATGTTCTATCTGAGAAATGTAGACTAATCTATAATTTTGCACTGGAAGAGAGGAAAAAGGCATTCGAAGAGGAACATAAGCAGATATCCTATATCGAACAGCAAAATCAACTTCCTAAGACCAAGGAAGAATACCCTGAGTACACATGGGTATACAGCAAAGTTTTACAATCTACTCTGAGGGCACTCGATGCGGATTTCAAGAGCTTCTATGCTCTAAAGAAGAACGGTGATGAGTCGGCTAGACCACCTAAGTTCAAAGGAAAGCGCTACTTCACAACGATGGTGTACAACCAATCTGGGTTCAAGTTCGGAGAAGGTTGGGCACGATTCTCTCATAAACATCCTTCGAAGACCGAGCTCGAGTTTGATATCCCAGAAAAGTTCTCTTTCGATACAGTGAAACAGGTCAGCATCTATAAGAAATATGGTGACTTCTACATATCTGTAACTTATGAGGAAGAAGAGCAGGAATACGTAGATAATGGACAATATCAAGCGTTTGACTTAGGAGTGTTGAAACATACTGCTGTGAATAGCAAAGGTAAAACGATCGAGTTCACGAATAAACGTCCTGATAGATATTGGGAAGATAAGATCAGCGCGGTACAGAGTAAACGAGACCTTTGTAAAAAGGATAGCAGACGATATAAAAGATATGATAGAGCATTAAAAAGGATGAAAAGAAAGTGTGCTGATCAGATGAAAGATTTTCAGCATAAACTCAGTAGAAAGATAGTAGATAATACAAAATCAAACACCATCATAGTCGGCGATCTATCCGTAAAAGATATGTGCAGTCAAAACAAATACCAGAAAGGATTGCATACATCACTCCACAATACCGGACACATCGGAAGATTTGTTAGATTTCTGACCTACAAGGCACGACTTGTAGGCAAGAGAGTAGTAGAGATCGATGAAAGGAAGACCTCAAAACGATGTTGCGTCTGTGGAAGTGAACAGGATATGCCGATACATAAGAGGACATATGAATGTGGAGATTGTGGTAGTGAGATGGATAGAGATGAAAATTCTTCCATAAATATAATGTCACGCTACCTATCCCAGAATGGCTTGTGGACAGCCTATCAACGTTTTGTTGATAATCTACGACAAACAGGCATTGCCATACAAGAACAGGCATTGTACTCGTAGGAAGCACCGTCACTTGGGGCGGTGTAGTTCACTGCCTTCTGAAAAACTCCGAGGATCTTACCGGGTCTTAGGCTAGAATATGAAGCAAAAGAAGTTGTTGTCGCTCTTCTAAAGATATGAGATGCTGATACACCATCTATTATATTAATTCACATTCACACACTCTAACTATAAATATGACTAACACTATTTTCTAGTATGAATTCTGAAAGAGTCATGGGTATAGTTCCAAGGTTGAGTACAGGTCTATTTGGGCAGAATTCCTATACTCTAGTGGTAACGAACTACCGACTGATATTTGCAGAGGTCACTAATCAGTTACTGAATCAGGAACGAGAAAGAGCTGTGTCAAGTGTGCAGAACGAAGGGATGATGACTAAGTGGAAAGCTTCGATGTCGTCACATTCCGATTTTCACAATAGATATTACAAAATCCCACCCCAGTCGATATTACAGGAGAGTCCAAACAATTACGAGCTCCGACCTGGGCAGGTAAACTCTGTTAAGATCAAGACAGGTTTTCACAGCCAAGAGTATACCCAACGGGGTACCAGTAAGATGATCATCAAGTCCTCTATCGGAAAGAAAAAATTCACCTTCGATCAGATGAATCCAAAAGATGTTAAGCACCTGCTCGGTCAGTTGTTGGGACCAAGGATTTGAGGAAAATAAAGGCTTCTAGGATATGTATCGGTAACCAGACATTCCATCCTCACTATTCTAAAATCCTCACTCTTCTAAAACACTGATAACGTATTCCTGCTTTTCTCGCTTTCGAACTAGATCTTTGAAACGTATGTTTTTGGAATGTTCTTTGGCAGAGATCTCTAGATGTTTGAGAGCTATACCTGCATCTATGCGGTTCAGCCTTCTTAGATCACTGATCTTTTTGACCAACTGTTTAACCCTACCACCCTTTTCGATATACACGTGGATAATATTTTCTTCAAAACAGAACCGCCACGGTTGACTGTTCATAGCCGAAGGGGCCATCCTCACGGCTTCTAGTATGTCTTTCCAATCAGGCGGTATCCTTTTTTTATCGTTTAGAACCAAGTCTCTGATATCCTTTCTACTAGCGGATCCTGGATCCTTTCTTAAATTATCTTTTTCGGGTATTGAATCACCGAAGGCCACCAGTATAACGGGATTTCCATCTAGGTCGTACATATTTTTTAAAACCTCTTTATCGAAACCCGCACCTAACCAGCAGCTCCCGATCCTTTTCTTTGTAAGAGACAGAACCATATCTTCAACCATGTAACCCATGTTAACCAGGTACCCGTCTCTCTTTTCAGAGACTCCGATCAGGTAATGCGGTGCGTCCACTCTGGCGACCTTGGATTTGATCCCTGAGAATGTGTTTTGGATCTTTTTCCCGTCCGTTTCTAGGATCATATGGGAATCGATGTTTTGGTAGAGTTTTTTAGGATAGTTGATACCCTCTTTGATTTCATCTAGAATATCGGATGATAATCTCTCTTCTGAATACTTTCTCACCGATCTTCTTTTGTAAATCGCTTCATATTTGTTCATCATATGTGTTTATCATATCATATCAGCAGGTTATTGATATTAATGTTTATTTTTTGTAAGGATCTTTAGGGTATATACAGGGACATACACATACTTTAAACTACTCAAAAACTATACATCTTATCTCTTCGATTCTCTCCACTGATTCTCTTTACCGGTTCTATAGCGTTACTTTCCCTGGTTTTTTGGGAAATAAAACGGTGTCCTTTATATCATCTAAACCGCAGACGAACCTTGTCAACCGTTCTAACCCCAGACCGAATCCTGCAGAAGCGGGTAGTCCTTCTTCAGCAAATCCTAGATACTTCTGGAAGTCATTTATATCTAACTCCTGTTCCTCTATTCTTTTTCTGATCCTATCAGGCTCATACTCCCTTTCTCCACCAGATAGCGCTTCTCCGTAACCTTCGGGATAGATCAAATCCATATCTCTCAATATACCTGGACGAGAAGAATCCTCTCTATCATAGAATTCCCTATCTTCTGAGGGTATATCTATCAACCAGAAAGGTTTTTCTTTTTTCTGAGATAGGACTTCTTCAAAGATTCGCCCATACTGACTGTAAGCGTGATGATATTTTATCCTTTCGAAAGGACGTTCGGGTACTTTCAGGTCTCTCTGGAAGAAATCTAATTCGTCCCTACATATCTCTTTGATTTCTGATAGGGTATGGGTGACGAGTTCTTCACCGAATTCCAATATATCTTCCCGGCTTGCACCCGAGACTTCGAGGTCTAACTGGGAGAACTCCACGAGGTGCTTTCCCGTATCCACCAGTTCGACGGGTTCCAACCTCACATTTGGTGAAAAAGCGAAGATCTTATCGAAGCACAGCATGGATATTTGCTTATGTAATATCATGCTGCGGGTCAATTGGTACTTGTCATCATAATACTCGAATTCTGCTTTACCGGTTGCGTGGTAAAGAGGGTCGGTCTCTGGAGATATGATAACTGGTGAGATCTCTACGAAATTATTATCCCTGAGAAAATCACCGAGTATCTTCTTCAGCCAGCTTTTCACTTTAACAGCGCAAGTTAATTCTTCGTCTTGAAACCTTTCTAGATGACCTTTTTCCATTAGAATCACTCTTGTTTTAACGTTGGTCATTATCAGATCAAGTTATATATATTGTTCTGAAGCTGCATCAAGTGCTGAGTTTGTACCAATCCAACTCATAGAGTCCAAAAGGTTATAATAAATGCTAATGAACTTATGCCTTGAAGATCATGGAAGGTGATCCCCGCTCGACACAAATCCGCAGGAAACATGACGATTTGATCCGCAGGACATTTTATGTCCTACTGATCCTTTTTTTATTATGGGTAGTTTTTTCAGGTTTAATCTACCCTGGGGGAGATATATTTACGTTCATCAATAGGGTTTTAAGCGGTCTAGTGACCATACTTTTTTTGACAGGTATATTATCATTCTATTTTCACAGGACCTATGGTCTGGTAAACACTAAGCAGGTTTTGAAAGTGTTAATGTCGATTTCGGTTTTACTGAGCCTATTTACGTTTCTTATAGGTTTTGTCTTCTTCAGACCCTTCCTACTTCCTTTGATGGAAGTTGATATGTTAGGTATGGATAACGTCTTCGCACCTTTGATTCTACTCTTGATCCTTTTTCTTTCCTATGTTTTTGCCTTTTTTGTATTATTGATCCAGAGCTTTGGGCTTGTTAGCGTTATAGTATTGTTTCAAAGGAAGTACATCTCTAACGTTCTTGAAGACGTGAAAAAGATAACACAGGTCTTTAAAGGTGAGTGTGGTTATTTTGAACGTGGATATTATCTATTTTTGAGATGGATCTTCGATATACCTGTCGTACTGGACAGTTCTGAGATAGAGTTTGAAAAGCCCTCTATTCAGAAGAGATTTCCCTGGCATAAGTTTCAGAAAGCTTTCATCCTAGAAACGATAGTCGCTTTAGTTATATCCATCTATATAAGTTTGAATCCACTCCTTTTGCAGGAAAGATCTTTGACAGAATTGTTCTCCTTCGCTTCTTCTGTCTCTTATTTCATCCCTGTGATCGTTCTACCACTTTTCATATTTCTGAAACTTCAGATTAAGATACCTGGACCTGCCGGTGACTTTCATCTTTTCGACGGTATCAGATCACGATTGATGAGTTTAGTTTTAGCTCTAGGTACGATCATACTGTTCCTGAGGCTGGCTCTGGAGGCGGTAAACTTTGAAGCCTTATTGTATTCATTCTTCTTTTACTTCTTTGGTTTCATAGTCAATGCTATCTTCATCACCTTCGTTTACTTCAATTATTTTGAAAACTCGTTAGCTGAAGATATATTGCAAAATTTAGATTGAGCAGGGTTTAGTAAAGAAGCAGTTGAATGATCGGATGAGAACGGACAGATGCACACCTTCATTCAGGAGAGGATGAATGTCCGGTTGTAGGATGTGGTTTTTTTCAATATGTTGGCCCATCCCTGTACAGGATATATAAATAGGAAAGAAGGATATCTAGTACCTTGATGAGATATAGAATAAATCAGGATCCCTTGTTTATCACTATACAACAGATAAGAAATTATCGTATCTTGACAACTTAGATAAATGTACCATAGATTTAAAATATGTTAGTGTACATTCCTTAAAAAGGTAGTATGTCTGTGGATGAAGGAATAAGGACGGTTGTTGAAACCTGTATGAAGATCCAGCGTGGTGAGAAGGTCGTTATCGTTACGGATAATGAAGGTATGAGTATAGGGAAAAAGATCAGAGAGACTGTTCTTGAAAAAACAACGCATGTCAGATTTTTTAATCTAGATATATATGGTGAGAGACCTCTCAAGTCTTTACCTGAACGGATACAGAAAAATGCTGAGGAAGCGACCGCTACCTTCTTCACCGCGAGGACTGTAAAAGGTGAATTGGATCCCATTAGATTTCCTCTCATAAAAGCTGGTGCTACGGCTGGGAGACACGCTCATATGATCGGATTAACGGAAGAGATAGTGAGCAAAGGTCTGGATATGGACTATGAACGGGTAGCGGAATTCACAAACAAAATATATTCCATGGCGAAGGATACTGATGAGATCAGAGTAAGATCAGAGATCGGAACTGATTTTAAGGCTAAAGTAGGTAGATATAAGTGGGTTTCATCCACAGGGATATGCAGTAAAGACGTGAAAGAAGCAGGAGAATGGCTCAACCTTCCCGACGGGGAAGTATACACCACCCCTACAGAACTTCAAGGGACGGTTGTTATAAACGGCGCCATCGGTGATTTTTTTTCAGACATGTTCGATCTGAAGGAGATCAAAAAGAGACCTCTTAAATTGGAAATAGAGCAGCGGGGTAAAGCTACTATCGTTGATGTCGAGTCAAAAAATAAGAAGTTGGAAGAAGAGTTCGAGAAATATATCAATAAACACGAATGCTCCAAATGGATAGGTGTCATCGGGTTTGGTACGAATATCTTCATCGATGAGGAGATAGGCAAAGTAGTGATGGATAGGAAGGCACCAAATGCCCATATAGCTGCCGGACACCCAAATACCGAACTAACTTACGCGGATTGGGTATGTCCAGAATCAGTAGATCTTTTGATACCAAGATGTGATATCTGGTTCGACGATGAGAAGATCATGGAAGATGGTGAATATATCGTAACATGACATCCTTTTTGCTGCTTCCATAATATGATACTTTCTTTGGTGATTTTTGGTTTGGATAGACGGTTATAACATGTTTTAAAAATTCATCTCCTAGAAGTCACTTAACTCATATAAATACAACGATCTAAACTTTCGATATAGGCTGCAAACATATTAATATCGAAATCGATTTACTTAAATCGGTGAATATATGTTGTCTATCACGGTCCATGGAGGAGCTGGTGAGATTGGAGGAAATAAGATACTTGTTGAGAACGAAGATACCCGGATAATGTTAGATTTTGGGACCCGCATGGGTTTCGAGTCCGATTACTTCGCAGAATTCGTAAAACCCCGGTCTAATACGGGTTTAAGAGACCGATTGATCCTCGGTTCATTACCGTTCATACCCGGTATCTACCGAGAAGATATGATAAGGCCTATCGGCCTGGATGATGTTGATGACGACGGTAGGGTACTTAATCGGGATTCGAGATTGCTGGATTTAAGCGATCTAATTACTTATGAAGATCATACTGAAGAGCACGGCGAAGAGTTTTTAGATGCTTTGTTTCTCAGCCACGCGCATTTTGATCACGTCGGTGATATGAATTATATCCATCCGGATATACCTCTTTACTGCAGTGATGTGACGAAAACTCTTGTGGAGACGATTGACGAACTAACTAAATTTAAATCTGAAGCCATCTCCATGAAGAGACCCGAGATAGATTTTAGGAAGAGTGGAATGTTCGCTGATGAGCCGTATATCAAAAAAGAGGATAGCGAAAGAGATTGTTTTACACTTGGAGATGGTGAGTGGACTTCAGTGGGTTCTATCGAAGTCAAAGCTATAGATGTAGACCATTCGGTTCCGGGGGCCAGCAGTTATATCGTAGAAACGGAAGGTAAGAAAGTCCTTTATACCGGAGATATCCGATTCCACGGAACTTACCCACTTTCTATAGATGAATATGCGGCGAAGGTGGGAGATGATGTCGATGTTATGATATGCGAGGGAACCCGTGTAGATTCAGAATCGCTGATCACCGAGGAAGACGTTAAACAGCAGATAATAGATGAGATAAAGGAGGTCGAGGGCCTGGTCTTCGTAGATTTCAGCTGGAAAGATACCACAAGATACGAAACTATCAGAGATGCATGTAAAGAGTGTGGAAGAACCTTTATCATCGACGCTAGATTGGCCTACCTGTTGAATGAGTTAGGAGAGAAACCTGAAACGGATGATATGAAAGTGTTTTTGAAGCGGAGAGGGAGCGCCCTGTATTCACCCACCGATTACAGTAGAGCAAAGCACGAGTATGGATATTCCGTAGATAAAGAGAATTTAGATCCCTCTCATTATGAAAACGGTTTGACCGCTCTAGAGATCATGGAAGAACCGGGTAATTATGTTTTGATGTTCTCCTACTACGATCTCAATCAACTGTTCGATTTCGCCGATGAAAATGGTAAGATACCTGATTCTAAATTCATCAGAGCTCAGTGTGAACCTTTTTCAGATGATATGGCTCTGGACGAAGAGCGTATGATAAACTGGCTTGAACGATTCGGTATAGATTTTGAAGAAGGAGAACCCGATAGGCCACCAGGTTGTAATAACATCGATTGTGAGAAGATCAAACCGGCCATAGATCGCTCCCACGTATCAGGACACGCTTCTCGACCCGAGTTAAATGAATTGATCGGAAAGATAGATCCCGATACTTTGATCCCTGTTCACACGCTGAATCCTGGGGAGTTTAAAAATATAGTTCCGGAAGGTGTTGACGTCGTGGTACCGGAGAGAGGGGAAACGTATGAGTTCTAAAAGAGCTTACTCACCGTACTCGGTCGATACGTGTAGGCTATGGTCAACAGCTACTACACAGTTTTACGTGAAGAAGGATATTTTCCCGATGTTGTGTACATAGTTTCAGAGGAGATATACGGATCTCAAGCTGAAAAAGTTTCAGGAGGCCTTTGAAATATTGAACGAGGGGTACGGGATAACCTGAAAAGCACGAACATCATCTTCACGTCTGTTCCAAAGATAGTAGAGAATTGAAAAGACACACCGCTCTTAGATATCAACGGCCCTGCTTCGATTTCAACGAATTTGCTAATCTATCGTTCTCTTCCCTGTTTCCGATCACAACTATTACATCTTTTTCTTTGATCTGAATACTGGGGGAAGGATTGGGGATCAATTTCCAATTTTTTGGACTTTTCTTATCTCTACTTTTAATAGGTTTGAACTTAGCGATGGCCACCAACAAAGGCCCTTTCATAGACTGCATCTTCCTTTGAAATTTACCTGCGGACATGTCTTTAGCAAAGGAAGTCGAGGAGACCACGTACTGTTGAACGTCATATCCGGAAGTCGAAGTGGTTATATCTTCTACGAAACGGGCCACTTCCGGTTCAAAAGCGGCACTAGCCACCATTCGACCCGCCATCTCGTTAGGAGATGATACATAGGTTACGCCAGCAGAGTAAAGTGTGTTCTTCAGTTCCTCGTTGCTGATAGAAACTATCATCCTAGCATCAGGGTTCATTTCCTTTACGGTGAGTGATATGATCAGTGACTCAGTATCATCCTCAGTTGATATAACGATAGTTTTTGCCTCTTTTATATTGGCTCTTTCTAACACCTTTTCATTCTTATAATCTCCAAGAACCGTATAGAGATATTTTTTGCTCCCTTCGTCCCGGATCTTGGTGATCTTCTCCTCATCATCAGTTATGACCACAGTTTTTTGTTTAGTAGCCATCAATTCGTCCAATGTGACTTTTCCTATATTCGTCCAACCACATAATACAACATGATCAGTAAAATCTGTTCCATCCATACCTAACATCTCTCTTTTTCTTGCTTCATTAAAAGCATCGGTGATACTGCCTATCATGGCACCCAAAAATGTGAACGTGAAAACTATCAAAAAGAACGAAGCGATCTTGCCCTGAGTCGTGACCGGATATCTATCTCCATAACCGACTGTCGACAATGTTACGATAGAATACCAAAATGAATCAGCAAAATCGTCTGGTCCTGAATAGTTATCGTCTCTTTCTGACGGTTCTTCATATTCAAACACGAAGAAGGAAATAGAACTGAGGATAAACACTATTGTGAATACTAGTATGAGTTTCCAGATCCTCTTCATAAAGAACTTGAAGGACATATTATATTGTATTCAGTTTTATTCATATATAGATTTCTAATTTCCATTTCACCTATTGTTTGAATTTCTGTAGATAGATGTCGAACCGAGCACCGCCAAGAGTCGATTTATCTAGCTCAATCCTCCCCCCATAATTTTCGATTATTCTTTTCACTAAAAATAGTCCAAGTCCGGATCCTTTGGAATTGGTTCCCTTAAATCCCTTTGTGAAGACATCTTCCTTTATATCCTCAGGTATGCCGTTTCCATCATCTTCAACAGTGATTTTCACCTCACTCTCATGATCATCGACTTTGATTCTAATTTGACTCCCCCCGGAATGTTTGATAGAGTTATTGATTAAATTGTGAAATACTTCACTGAGGAGTGTTCCACCTTTTATACGGTATGAAGGATGATCCTCATAATTTATTCTAAAACCTTCATTGGATGCGTGATCTTTATTTTCGTTTATGGATTTTTCAAGAACCTCTTTCAAGTCGAATTCTTTCAACTCTTGCGCCATCCTCTCGATTTTCGACAACTTTCTTACCTTTTGGATGAGTTCTATCTGTTCTTTTGATGCATTAACGGCTTTTTGGGCTAGTGTCTTTTTATCTCCTTCTAGACCCATTTCCCATAAAAGCTGCAAGTATCCCTGGATTATCTGAGATTTATTTTTAAGGTCGTGCCTTAAAAGGGAGTGTAAGAATTTTTCTCTCTCTTCTATTTTCTTCTTCTCTGTGATATCTTGTATCGCACTAACTTCTCCTATATAATTACCATCAGCGTCTGTGATAGGAGATGTTGAGATAAGGACGTCGATGGGTTTTCCATCTTTCTGGATGAACACACTTTCATAGATATCTTTCTTTCCATATTGACGCCTCTGGAAGACCCTCATAGTCTTTTTGAAAGCTTTTTCTTCGGTGAAATCAGAGATGTTCATCCCGATCATCTCTTCTTTAGAATAACCCAACATGTCGGCCAAAGTTTTATTAACAAAGATCATATCTTTTTCTGGATCATTTATACCGATACCAGTAATAGCAGACTCGACGATGGCTCTATAACGTTCCTCACTTTCTTTTAACGCTCTTTCGGATTTCACCCTCTTTACAGCTTCAGATATATGTGAGACCAGCAACTTTGCAAGTTCCAAATCGGTTTCATCGTAATAATCCTTTTTAAAAGAGACAGCAACAAATACTCCATGATCTCCAAGAGGAACTGTTAGTCCAGATCTAATTTTATCATTGGAAGGAATTGCGTCGGATTCTTCTTCAATATCATGAACGAGATATGGCTCTTTATTTATAAATGAACGTCCAGCGACACCTTCATCTATAGAGATCCGTTCACTGTTTAAAAGTTTTTTATCCGTGCTGGCTTTTACTACCAAGTAACCATTTTCTTCTATTTCGATACTACAATCATCGAAGCCTAAGATTTTATTAGCAGCCTTCAGGGTAAGATCATAAATTTCATCGATAGACCTGGAGGCCTCGATCTCTGGAGTAATTTGATAAAGCGTTTTTAACTTATTCTCCCTATCTTCAAGTTCATTTTCATAACTGACCCTTTTTATGGCCTCGTTCACATGGGAGATTAGAAGCTCGGCTAGTTCTAGGTCTTCCTGGCCATAATATTCTTCTTCATAGGATAGGGCCTGAAAAACACCTACGTCTCCTATTGGGATACTAATGGCGGACTGTAACTGATCATCAGTAGGTTTTGCCTCCTCTTGTTTGGATATTGAATCTACCATTATTGATTTACGTGTTCTGAAGGTTTTTCCAGCAACCGTCTCATCGATCGGGGTTGAATAGTTATCAACAAGTTCTTCTTCAGTGCTTGCTCTGATTACTAGTATCCTATCTTCTTCGATCAGGACACTGCATACATCGAAACCGAGTATCCCTCTCGCAGTATCTATAGTCAATTTGTACAATTCATTTAGCGATTGAGCTGATTCTATATCAGGTGCAGTTTGATACAATTTTTTGATCTTACGTTCTTTTTCTTTTAACTTATTCTCAGTATCTTTGAGCCCTTTTTCTCTAGTATGATGGCTTAACTCGTGGGATACTGTTTTGTTTAAGATGTTTAAAAATATGTCATTATCGCTCTTTGGAATGATAAAATCATTCTCTGGATCCATAACCGATATTATTTCGTCTATCCATTCATGTTCTGACAAAATTATAAACGAGCTGGTCTTGTAGTGATTCTTTAGGAGTTTGATATCTTTATAAGATCCTTTTGAATCATACTCATATATCACGATGTCGATATGTCCTGAGTAATCATCTAATCTATCTTTAGATTCGATGAATAAACTCTCTTCTTCAGGAAATTCATCATCAAGATATTCATATATTTTTTTTGATTCTACGATAAGGATATGCATAAAATGTACTCCTAATAACTCATGCATTTCGTTTTATTGTATAAATCATTAACCCGAATTAATCAATAATTCCGGGTTTTGATTGATTAGGAAGTTCCGCAATTAAAAGTCATGCTTAGCCCTAATTCTCCAACTGTTTAGGTTTGAGACATCCATAGAACAAGTTCCATTTTATCTTTGCTGCCGCTGCGGATACAGGGCGTTTAGTAATCGGGATAACAAAATTAATACTCTTCTAAGATGTGAAACGTGTTCCCTTCTGTATCTTTACTCCAACTTCAGGCGGAGGAGGTCAATTACCACGTATCATCCACGGCACTTTTGATCCGTTGTAGACCTTCCTTCAAGGTATCTCTGGGACAGGCGAAGTTGAGTCTCATAAACCCCTCTCCTCCAGGACCGAATTTTTGTCCTTCGATCAAAGCTACCTTTGCTTTGTCCAATATAAGTTCATTCAATCGGTCGGGATCGAGGTTCAGTTTGTTGAAATCAATCCACAAGAGGAAGGTTCCTTCGGGTTCTACCGCTTTTACTTTTGATATATTTTTATCGATAAAATCTGAGGCATATCTCTTATTTTTTTCAAGATAATCCAGTTGGGATCCGATCCATTCCTCTCCATGCTCGTATGCAGCTTTTAGAGCAGTTAGAGCTAATACGTTCGGTTCCTTGACTAAAAGGTCTCTAGCGTTCTCGAACCTTTTTCTAGTATCAGGGTCTGGGATTATGGCGATCCCTATCTTTAAACCCGCTATGTTGAAACTTTTAGCGGGTGTGATCAACGTTATCGAATTGTCCGCCGCCTCCTCGGATACGGATGAAAAGGGTGTATGATCGCTTTTGTAGGTAAAGTCAGAAAATATCTCATCCGATACGACCATCACATCGTTTTCCAAAGCTAACTCTGCAACTCTGTTCAACTCTTCTTCACTCCAAACCCTACCTACGGGATTATGAGGATTACACAGGATCATCATGCTGGTTCTATCCCTTTCTTCATCATTGGGTGAGAACTTCTGTTGAAGATCCTCAAAGTTCATACTGTATCTCCCATCATCATATTTCAACTGGTTCTCTAGAACTTGACATCCGCTGTTTTTGATCAGAGAGAAAAATGGGAAATAAACCGGAGGTTGGATGACAACTGAATCACCCAGATCAGCGAAGGTTCTAACAGCGGTGCTGAGACTCGACGTGATACTGTTGGTATAAACGATCCATTCCGGATCGATCTTCCAGTCATACCTTCTTTCCACCCAATCTACTACAGCTTGATCATGCTCTTCACAGGGTTTAGAGTAACCGAAGGCACCGTGTCCGACTCTCTCTTTTAACGCTTCTATAACGGGTTCACAGGTCTTCCAATCTGAATCCGCTACCCACATGGGCAGTACGTCATCTCTACCGAAGTACTCTTCGAGAAAGTCCCATTTCTCACAGGATGTGCCTTTCCGGTCCAAACCCTTATCGAAGTCCATCTTTATCGTTTTTAAGATGTCATGACGGGTTATTAGAATTTTTGTGTGTTATGTGGTGGCCATATTTTGTGAGATTATGAAGATTTCCTTGAACGAGTTACTATTTATTATATATTCACCCTCACCCAATGAGCCCATGTTCAATCGCTTTAAGTTTTATATCATGAAAACTTTTTATATATATGTTACATTTCCTCTCTTATAATGGTAGATGAAAAAGGTAGTGATGATGGCCAAAAGTATTGGAAAAGTAGTACCAATAAAAGCTCTGAACGATTGTTTTTAACCTTTGTTACAGTCTTTATCATCATGCTCATCATCACGATCTCTCTGGGGATCTATACATATATGAGATATCAGGAACTGCACGAAAGACCCCAAATCCGTGCAGAAGACGCTCTTTTTGAATTTAAAGAATCTACATCGTCAGATGAGGTAAATATCACCGTACATCTAACATTAGTCAATAAGGGTGAAGAAAAAAGTGGGGATCTAACACTTGAATGGATCGTGATGGAATTCGAAAGAGAAGATGAGAATATTTTTTTGATAAAAGAAGAAAAAGAACTCGAACCCATGGGTAAAGATGAGGAACGAGAAGTAAGATTTGATATCACATTACAGGAGGGAAGTTTTACGATAGGTTACAGGACATATGACGAGGATATATTCAGCTATGAAGGCAGGCAGGATATTGAAGTTACTGAAGACGATGTATCTGAGGGTGTCCCTGAGGATGAAAAGGAAGGGGCTGATGAAGATGGCGCTACACCGATGTTGTCAGCACCTATAGCATTGATCGTGATCGTGATAACAGCATTGCTTTGGTCGAAGATGAGAAGGAAAAAGGAGGGGAGAAGATGAAAAATAGGATGGATGATGATGCCATGAATGGAGCAGAATTGTTCTTTTTGTTCGTGATCATCATCCTTATACTTATGACTGGAGGTATGGTATATGCTCTGCAGCAATTTGGACCCGAAAATGAAGTCATCCTTGTTATCGAAGACGTGTATATCCAGGACAATCGAGCTGAAGAGGAAGACGACTTTACTGCACATGTATATGTGAGTAATCTAGGGATACCAGATGCTGAAGCAGAGATGAAATGGAGGATAACCGAGGGAGATCGTTTGATCGAGGAAGGAGATTCATCGATCGGTGTTGAAGGTAGAAGAACCTCCTGCGATAATTTCGATATCCCAAGAGATATTGAACCCGGTACTGAGTATGAAATCGAGATCGAAATCGTACATGATGATCAACGATATGAATCAAAAACGATCGGATTTACACCGTGAGGAACTTATTGTCATCACGATATAATTTATTTTTTTCATCAGTATCGATCTAAGAGAAGGGGTCGTGAACGTTCTTCATCTTTTGATGATTCTACGTCCTCTTTTATCCATCTTCCCTGTGCTTATTATTGGGTTGAATTTATGAGATGATTATCGCCTTTTTTTACTCGATAAAGTGTTGTCCTTGGCGAAAGAATGGAGATCTTTGTGAATTTGCACTCCGAATTTAGGTGAGAGAAAGGCAATTGGACCAGAGAGGATAGTTAAATATAAATATACTGAACGTCTATAAAAAGAAGGGAACATGGAAGAGCTGAATTATGAACTTGTAGTTACGGTGAACCGAGAGAAAATTTTGGAGGGTGTAAAATAATCGACGAGTTTTGTTTAATGGTCTTAGGCGTTTTTCTCATCGTGTTGACAGTGTTCATAGTTAAAAGTGTGATTCAATACTTCAAGATCAAGGACCTACAGGAAAAGATAGACATACTGGGGTACAGGCTAGATGAGGTTGAAAGGCGGCTTTCGGACCTTAGAAATACAGCGGAAGAGGTACCGAGCGATGTTGAAAAGACAGAACAGGAACCGGTCCCCGAAGAACCTAGAGTAGTACCGCCCCCGCCGAAAGAAGAAGTCAAAGAAATTCCGGAACCAGAATTTTTAACTCCCGAAGAAGAACAAACTGTTCCGGAGAAAGACACTGAAGAACCATTTGAGCCTGCAGTAACTCCGAAGAAGTCTATCGAGTTCGAATTCGGCAGCAAATGGTTGCAGTATATCGGTATAATAGTGGTAGCTGTAGCGTTCATACTTTTGACGGCTTACTCCATACAGTATATGACCCCTCTCCAAGAGAACCTGCTTATTTATACCACATCTGTTTTACTGTTAGCCAGCGGCGAATACATATACCGGTGTAAGAAATTGGAACTATATGGGAGGGGACTGGTCTTCGGCGGGTTCTTAATAGCCTATATAGCCTGTTCAAGCAGTTACTATTCTTACGGTTTAATCGATTTTTCCACCTACAATGCCCTTTTCTTGGGCTTCGTCGCTTTGAACATCATCCTAGGTTATAGGTACCATTCCAGCACGATAATGCTCCAGGGATTGACGTTTATGTTCTTGGTCATATTCATAATGCGATTTCATGAAAATATCGGTGCATCCACCTACAGTTTACTGTTAGCGGCAGCGACAGCTACGGGATGTACGATGATATATCTGTTCAAACACTCGGAATTCACTTATTATGCCATCATATTATCGTATCTCTGGGCCATATTTACGATCCCCTTCCTGGACGGTTTGCATATAGTAACCCTGATCTTTATCACCGCCATATTTTTGACATCGGTGTTCCTTTTAGATAAGTTTGAAAAACTGAGCATGACTTCGTATCTTCTAGATAAGGATATGGGACATCGATTGTATCTCGTTATCCTTATACTTTCGTACTTCACCTTGATCTTCTCGGTCATTTTCTCGAGAGGTTTTTACATGGGATACTTGTTTAAATACGACCCATGGGTGTTTCTTGGATTCATTTTTATATTCCAGCTGATCTATCGTGATCAAAAAGAGACGGACCGACGCTTTATGGTGCCTCTGATATTCTTTTTATCGATGATCGTCATAGGTTATCTAACATACGGTATAGGATATACGTTATACATCTATCTGTTTTTCGTCGGCTTCATCCTCATCCTGGGTTACAAGGATATTATCGCTGGAGAACGACTTGCGGCGTATTCTATGATGGTAGTCGTATCATTGTTGATAGGCGGTGCCATGATCTCTCTCCGAGGTCACTCGAACCACCTTAGATATTACTTTGAGAGTATAATGATATTCTACACCGTGGTGTTCTGTTATCTGCATTTGAAACATAAAGTATGGATAAGGCCTTTCGGAGAAGAGAGAACTTATCCCATATCATCGGTTCTAGTCCCTCTTTTGTTACTGTATTTTACTACGTCTAGTGATCTGATGTATGCAGTTTACGCACTTCCCATCTTGTTGATCATGTTCTCCTATAGAACTGACGATGTATTCACATTTAATGGGTCTTCAGTGCTATTGACGTATACCATTTACCGAGTATATCATCGGTTTTATTGGAGGCCTGAAGAAGTATTCCTCGCATCGAGTATCATACTCTTCGTTTTTGCAGTGATCCATGAATATATCGGTCGGAAGGAAAATATCCCTACAGGTACCTCGGTGTTATCCGTGTTGATGTTTTTGATGTCCACTGGATGGATATTCGGACAGGACATAGAGACCACGGTAGCCTGGTTGGTCTTCGGGATAACCGCTATATTGTGCGGATTATATATGAATAGATATCATCTGCGGTGGATAGGTCTATTGGTGATAATCGCTAGCATATTTAAGGCCTTTATCGTGGATATCGCGGAACTACCTATACTGATGAAGATACTGTCCTTCGCCCTGCTTGGTATCATGTTATTGATTATCTCCTATGTCTACACGAGAAAGAAAGATATGTTCACCGATACGTTCGGCCTCAAAAAAGATTAGAAAGTTTCCTAACGGAATGTAAATAGGAAAATTTCGACCTTCCTGAGATAGCTGAAGACATCGGCGTAGTTAAACAGTGAACAATACCTGGAGTAAATGATCCGCCTTAACAGGTTCGACCGGTTCAGGTGAGATATTGAACCAGATTCCCTAATCCATATGAGGCTCCTATAGCGATAAATATTGCGGAAACCCAGGTTAAAGATGTAAAGCCTATCTTCTTTTTACCCATACTTGATCCGCCGATGACCAAACCGCTGCCTATCATGGATGCGATGATCGCTTGTGCAAAAGATATGGGTACACCCAAGAACACACCAATCTGTGACAAAATAGCGGCTGTACTCAGCGCTGAAATCGCCCTCCTCGGCCCCATGCTCGAATACTGGAAAGAGACAGTATCGATTATCTTGGGGGATAATATCCATGCTCCTGCTAAGATGGATACACCGCCCATCACCAGCAATAATCTCATATTGAAGCCGAAAGGGATCAACGGGCCTACTGCCTTGCCAACCGAGTTCGCCCCCGCTGTGTAGGCCACGAAAAGACCTAGAAACAGGATCACGTATCTGATGGGTTTCTGGCTCTCTTTTTTTGGTAGATATCTTTGTAACAACAAAGAGATCGCATAACCTAATGTCAAGGCCAAAACCGGCACGAGAGCCCAATAACCCACGATCAATTGTATCGTACCCCACCTGAGTTCGTTGCCAAAACTGAGAGCACTACCTATTACAGACCCAACAACGGTAAATGCAGTCGGCATCGGGTAATTCGTAAGTACACTTATCAAGACCAAAAGAGATGCCACTAAAAGTATGACTAGAGCCTGAGGGGCGGTGATCTCTCCAAGGATCATACCCTTTCCGATGGTAGAACTGACTCGATCACCTTGTACGATAGCCCCCATACATGCGGCTAATCCTCCTAAAAGTGCTGACTTCAATACCCCGGTAGCACCCGAAGATATAACGGGTCCAAACGCTGAAGGAACCGGAGTTGAACCTATAGCTATACCCATGAAAATAGCGGTGATGAAGACCAGGATAAGGATCACATCCATCATCATTTATCGCCTCTCTTCTGCAGTTCCGTCTTCTACTACACACCTATAAAAAACAGCCCCAGGGATGACTTCGTCAAATAATTCATTCAAAATATCTAAAAGACCTATCTTTGAAAAGTGGATCAATGGTGAAGGGTTACTTACGACATTCGGCAAATTCGTTATCCCCCTTTAATTCTCTTTCAGTGTGATGTTTATCCATCTTACTCTTTTTTAATACATATATAGATTCCCATTTACCCATCCCCGACAATTTTCTAGCTTTTCCGAGGGAGATCACTCCTCTTTTGTAAAGAGCTAAAGCCAGTTTTATATCCAGCATTTTTTGCCTATCCTTTTTAGGAAGCTTGATAGCATCTAGGATATTTTCGTCGATGGATATCGATTTCATATTTTAACTTGAATATAAGTTTTAAAAAGATTTAAACCTTGTGCTTAGGTGATCTTAGCGATTGAAGTCACCTACTGAATTGGGTGTTAGTATGGAAGAAGATTTCATACAGATATTCGTAACGGTCGATGATGAAGGTACAGCTAAAGAGATAGCTGGATCATTAGTATCTAAAAAATTAGTTATCCCTCCTTGTTCAACATTTTAATACCTTGAAATGGGTATGTAAGATAGTGCTTGACGGTAGGTATATCCTGCTCGAAAGTCAAGTCCTGCTTCGCTGGTAAAACAGGTCAAGAGCAGGCGGGAGTTGGCCCTGAAAAGACAGGGTGTAAAGCTGACCCAGCTCTCCCGAAAGGGATGTCGTCTGTTTGAGAGGGCAGACGATAAAACAGCAGATGATTGGGCGTATGTCCCATCAGGCCGTGCCTGGAGCAGTCCGTGACTGCATGGACGACAGCCCTTGAGTGCTGAACCTCGTAAGCTTACTTGCACACCGAAGGTGCAGGCGTCCCCAGTAATAGGACGTTCACTCGGCGGACGAACTGGAAGCCCAACGCCTTCAGGCGTCGGGAGGAGGTCACCAGTCTGTGTACAGATAACCTCTCCGATCGAGAGTAATTATACTTGGAAAAATAAAGTTGAGAAATCAAAAGAATGGATGCTAGTTAACAGATCTAAAGGGTCATTGTTCGATGAGTTAGAAAAAGAAGTGAAACGACTTCATCTATACCAAACTCCAGAACTTATCGCACACCAGATACTGATGGGAAATGAAGATCACCTTGATTGGATGGACAAAAATCTAAAATGGTCCTTCGATCCTCTTTTTCTCAACTTTTTCAAGAACTTCTCCTTTGACCAGCGCAGGCAGGTATCCCTCATGATCGGAATCATCTCTATAAGTATCATAAATAAGACCAGATTCGGCAAGTTTTTTATTCGTCATTCCGAAGATAACATGCCATATCTGTATAAAGTACACCTCGAAGGGAACTCCGTTCCTCAAAGGTCTTGTTTCACTCAGGCTTGATCTGATATTGTCGATATTTTCATGGATCCATTTTTTAAGGACCTTGATAAAGGGCTCTATACAGTCCAATATCATATCGATATCATCATCGGTGAAATAAGGTATATTTAGATAAAGCATCCCATCAACTTCTTCAAGATAATTCAACTTTTTTAATAGGGTGATATATCTACTCTTATCAGCCCATCTCTTCTCGATATCTCTTTTCTCAGAACCGCTCTTACCTATATCATCTATAAATCTACCAAGCTCCTCAAGCATCTCTTTCCGTTTGTCGAATAATATAGATCTATATTCGTCTCCACCATCAAAATCGAGATCAGGAAATCGGTAAATTATATCTGGAAAAGCTTTCCTCTCAGTGTATTCATGATGATCCCCAAAGGTATGAAAGGTGTAACTGTCCATAAAAAGAGAATGCCCGCCCCAGTAAACACCTTTCAAACTAGCTCCGACCTCTGATTCACCCCAGAGGACGTACTCGTTTCCCCCTGCCTGCTGTTTTCTATGATCACACACCCCCCATTCACTGAGTAGTTCCAAAGACCCCCAGTCCAGCAAATAACAACCTATGACTATAAAAGCTAGCTTTTCTTTCTCAATTCTTGGATTTCTATATGATCCCAAAATACTGAATATCTGTTTTTTCTTTCCTATAAAATCCTCTGCTAGATCAGAAGCATACTCCTCACAAATATCGAAAATGATCTTGTTATCCCTCTCATCTATCAAAGTAAAATTGACGAATATTTTATCATTTTTCTCTTTCAAAACATCAAGTTTCAATAATTTCTCAATATCTTCTAAAATATCTTCATTCTCATTTACCAACTCTTCTTTATTCTTGGGATTTCTATTTAATTTTTCGACCATATCTTTAACTTTTGATCTCCTCAAAGTTATTAGAGGATTATCTTCACGGGACGTATTGTGCCAATCAAGATCACCGCAGATTCCAAACTTCAACTCAGACATTAGTATCAAAGATTGGATATGTTTTATAGATTTTACTAAAGAAAATGGTTTATCGTATATGTCTAGAAGTTCTAGCTTACAGAGAAGTCAGACAGAATGCCACCGTATCCACACTGTCGCTGCGGGTTGTAAAGCTGACCGAATGATTTTCTATCGAATTACTAACTTACAGCCTTATGTCTTGCCACGATCGACATTAAGAGACCTATGAAACCGAGACCGATCCCTGCCAGGAAATTGATCACTGGATCCTTGCCCATAAATGTCACTACAAGAAATATTATCAGTCCTATGAGTCCAAATCCAGCTCCGATAGTTATCAAAATTATACCCGTAGTAACTCGCGTTTTTTGATCGCCCTTCATGATCTTTTCGTGTATCAACAATCCACCGAGGATAACAACTAAACCACCTAACGAGCCTATCAACACTAGTATCTGGAAAACTATAGCTAGGTATTCTTGTCCCGTAATTTCTATGGCCATCTCCCCTAGCTTTGCCCAATTTGCTGCTCCTGTCACCCCGGCTATAAGCATAAGTACACCACCTATTATGCCTATCAACCCTGCTGTTTCATTATCTTTTGAGCTTCTACGCATGATCTACCCTCAAGTGATAATCATATCATCGGTATTTATGAATTGTTATGCAATTTGTTTCTTATTTTAAAATTCTATGTGGTATTTTTTCGTGCTATCGACCCTTTCACCATAAGCCTTTGGTATCCGGGGTGGAAAGAGTTATTTATTGACATCCACTCCACCCTGAAGGATGGAGGATCCATCCCACACTCAGAGGGAGGTGTCTCTTTTTCAAGGTTTCACCTGCCAGTAGGGGTCATTTACCAACAGGTTATTTTGGGGCAAGTACAATCATCCAATCTCTTCAAGTAGTTTTTCTACCTTTGGTTTTGTTTCTGGGATATCTATTGTTGATACTCCCCGGATTATCTTTAGATCCACACCGAAATATTCGTGACAAGCTGAAAGGAATGTTGAAGTAAGTTTGTGTATATACACATAATACACGGGTGTAAAGATGCCGAATATGACTCTTCCCGTTTCCAAAGAATTGAAAGATATGATAGATAAACATCCAGAGATAAACCGGAGCGAGGTCGCAAGGCGATCGTTCATGGAGAAACTGACCGATCTTGAGTTCCTAGAAGAATTGAACTCACTGTTATCACGAGCATACTGGATAGAAAACGAGTTTGAATAGGATTTTTCAATGGGAGGCGTATTCACCCCTCAGCGAAGAATATATAGATCTTATATTCAAGATATCTTACGATCCTCATGGACATAGATCGGTGTTGAAAAAATTGATAATGACCCTCTAAGGTCTATCCCTTGAAGAGATCGAGATCGGTATGAGCGGTAAAGTGTTTATTTACTCCCGAAATAATAATAGATTTAAAATAACATGAATTAATTTCCTGTTGTACGATATTATGTCTTTCGAGAAAGGAATACAGAGAGTAGTTGATACATGTATGAAAGTCCAACCTGATGAAAAAGTCGTCATAGTTACAGATGAGGACAGTATGAAGATAGGGAAAAAGATCAGAGAAACTGTTCTTGAAAAGACTAACCATGTTAGATTTTTCAATCTTGATATATATGGAGAGAGACCACTCGATAGATTGCCTGAACGAATAATAAAAAAGGCCGAGGAAGCAACCGCTACCTTTTTTATCGCTAGACCAGTGAAGGGAGAATTAGATCCGGTCAGATTTCCTTTGATAAATGCTGGAGTGGTCGGGGGAAGACACGCTCACATGGTCGGACTGACCGAAGAGATCGCAAAAATAGGTCTGAGTATGGACTATGAAAGAGTGGCTGAATTCACTGATAATCTCTGCTCCATGGCGAAAAGGACTGAAGAGATCAGGGTAAAATCGGATAATGGAACAGATTTTGTGTCTAAAGTGGGCAGATACAAATGGGTATCATCAACAGGGATCTGCAGTAGAGACATAAAAGAGGCTGGAGTATGGTTGAATCTGCCGGATGGAGAGGTCTATACGACTCCAACTGAATTGGAGGGAACAGCTGTTATAGACGGGGTCATAGGCGATTATTTCTCCGATATGTTCGGATTGAAGGAAATAAAGAGCAAACCGTTGAAGTTGGAGATAGAGCAAAAGGATAAACCTACTATCGTGGATGTTGAATCAAAAAATAAAGCATTAGAAGAAGAATTTGAAAGATATATCGGTCAAAATCCATGTTCGAAATGGATAGGCATAATAGGCTTTGGGACCAATATCTTCATCGAGGAAGAGATGGGCAATATTCTCATAGACCGTAAATCTCCCAACGCTCACCTTGCAGCCGGCAATCCTATACCTGAACTGACCTTTGCTGGTTGGAGTTGTCCGGAATCCGGAGATCTACTCATCCCTGAATGTGATGTGTGGTTCGATGATGAAAAGGTCATGGAGGATGGAGAATACCTCGTTACAGAAGACTCTTGAATCCGATCAATCCAACGAAAGCGATCGAGGAAAGAGAAAGTATACCGTATGGGTAAGAACCCGTTAGTGCAACCACTACGCCCACACTCACTGGACCAACAACACCAAAGGTGTTGGCGATACCATTCATAAGACCTGTTGCAGATCCTAACTCCCTGCTTCTTGTTGTATTTTGAAGCTTGGTGAAAAACAGTGGTGGAGTCATCTGGCCGAAAAAGAATAATATGACCAATAATAAAACGGCTGATATGAGTGTAGTTGCCGGAGTGAAAGTAACCACTGCCAGCATCACCCCTGTTAAGGCGAGTGAGAACATGATTACTCGGTCAGGGTTACCTTTTTTGTCACTGATATAAGCGCCGGTAAGAAGACCACCGATCGCACCCATGTACGGTAACGCTGCCACGTAAGGCATCGCTCCTATGTTCAGACCGTAGAGTTCTTCGAGATATGTTGGGACCCACAGCGTAGTGCCCCACCAGATGGTGTTTACAGCAGTGAACCCTACTGTTATCTGTTGGAAACTCCTGTCCTTCAACAGGGTTTTGAAGACCGATCTGAGGTCGATATCTCTGTTGGATGAGACCTTTCCGTCTGGTGAGTCTGAGATGAACAGCATGACCGGGATCGCTAGGATGAAACCAAGCGCTGCCACCATGTAAAAAGAAAACCTCCAATTGAAGGCATATATGAATGGACCCATTATGATCGGTGCCATGGCGACTCCGACGGAAGAACCAGTGATGAATATAGAGTTGGCTCTGCTGCGTTCTCTGACGGCGAACCAACCTGCTATAACCTTGGATGCTACTGGGAACATCACACCTTGAGATAAACCTATGAGCAGCCTTGAAAGTAAGAAAAGGGAGTAGATATGTCCAAAGAAAGCCCCCAGGAATACAGCGAAGGAACAACCAATCAGTGAGGATGTGAGAACGATCTTCGAACCGTATTTATCTATGTTAGGTGAGAAGAAAACGTTGGAAAACCCGTAGCTTACGAGGAAGATACCCATCAGGATACCTCCGAGGAATCCCTGTTCAGCATGGGACCAGACAAGTTCATCACCGATCTCATTGAGTGCTACTGACGTGCTCAACCTTCCTATGAATGCCAGCACTATGGTAATGAACAGTAGTAAAAGGATGAACCACTTTTGCTTGTGTTTACTTTGTGACATTTTAAAGGTGGTGAGAATGAAGAGGTTTAAAACATTATTGGGTTTTTGTGATGGAGATGAGTAACACAAAAGCAGTTCACCTGATGCTATACAAGATCATCAGACTGACTGATCATTGATTGATATTTGGATGTCACTGCAAAAGATGGGATAAAAACTGACGTTGGTTGCAGAGATGTAGGAGGTGAGAGGGGGTGAAGTGAGCGTGTTTTGGTGATTATAAGATTTTTGACGAAAGATTATTCTATTTTTGACTTATATCTCTCTGGGATAACTTTATCACCAGTCATCTCCTCATATTTTTGTATCGCATTCAATTCGTTCGTTCTAATAACCAAAATCACGAAGAAGGCTAAAAATATTAGTTGAGGTGAAAGAAATAAAATAGCTGTAGTCAGGAAGGAAAGTTCTAAAGGTCCAGACAATAAAACAACAAGGGTCACGCTTACTATCAATAATATCAGCCCTCCAACTATACCACTTTTTCTTATCTTTTCTGCCTTAACCAATCTTTTTAATCTGTCTTCACTTATATTGGGTTTTTTTCTATATGGGACTTCATCGTGACTTTTTATTTTAAACTGGGGAGGCATTACAGTTTTATCAGTAGTAAGTTCATATTCTACAATATTTTTAACAAATTTCTCAATTTTCTTCTTTTTGAAATGAACATAAAGAGGGAGTTTTGCGAGTAATAGACCCGGGATCAAAAAGATAAAATAATCTTCACTCACGATCATACCAATAAATAATGAAGAAAATAATATAATATATCCCACAGCGATGATTTTGAAGTGTGTTCTAGAATTCAATTTGTTTTCCAAAGTCTTCCAATCTTTTTCGGTAAATGTAGACTTTATATGATCTATATTTTCAGCTTGTGGGTATTTTTTAATTATCTCTTTGATCTTTTTTTCCGATCCACTTTTGAAGACCATGCATTTAGAAGTATATTTGCAATCGATATAAACATTTTATTATTGATACTCTCTCAGATTATGAACGTGAATTCAGGAGACCCAATTCTAAAAAATATTTTATTTTCTCTTCTATTATTTTTGAGTTTTTGTTCCCATAGAAAGGTTGTCACCTGCCATCCTTCGCGTGCCAAGGAATTGGATTCCTTTTATCCTCGGACGTGGTCCTGCGGAAAATCAGGTCTAAACTGCCATCTTTTGCACATAATATCAAAAGACACCAACCATAACACTCAACGGAAGAGATACCATGTTTTTAGATTACTAGATAAAGAGGTAACTGCTATGTTTCTCGTGCAAAAAACGGCCTATAATGCCGTCTTTTGCGAAGAATGGATGGGTGGGAGGTGAAAGATCATCGGGCCATAACTTTTGGGCAATATTTTCGTTTTTCCTTCACATAATCCAAGGTGTTTTAGGACAGCGTTTTTATAAATTGATTTGATTAGTTTTAGAGAGGATTTTAAAAAAGATTCTATTTATCCATGACTTCTTTTATTTCATTGGAGATCCTTTTTAATTTATCTTTAGAACCCCACATCAAAACAAATTCTCTTCCATCATTCATCTCTAAGAAAACCCCCTGTTTGGGATCTGATAAACTGTATTCAGTTTTAGCATATATTTTTGATATGTCTTCAAAAGGTATGAAATCCTCTTCTGGGAGGCCCCAAGAGTTGTTCCAGATATCCAGTTTAGCTTTAGGAATTTTAATACCCTTTTCGTATATCTCGAGATCCGATCTCTGAAGGGTTCCGATGAATATACCTCCAAAAAACTGCATTACCGCTCCGATAGCCATACCTATTCTAATCAACCTTTTATCAAATAAAAATAACGCTAAAGCAGCTAGAACAAATGATGACGCTATAATCATCCACCGTGCATAAGTCATTATTTTACTGAATTCTTCTTTCTTATACAATTTACCTCTATTCAATTTTTTCACCTCTGCCTTTGTAAACATAATTCCACCTTTCTTTTAGATTATCATGGAGATACGGAAGAATTTTATTGATTAAAAAACCGCTAACTTCAAACTCATTTCCATAAATATCTTTGATTATAAGGACTTCACCAACCATTTTTTTTGTTTCTTTGTGGATATCGTTGATATCTTTGTAATCTACATATAAATCTTCAAAACTTTTAGGTAACATATAGGAAGAAAACTTCACACCTTTTTCATATAACTTTATCTTGTAAGAATCTCTGTATATGTAAAAAAGAGTTGAGAAAATTCCTAACGGTATTATAATTACAAATATTGACTGATAAATATTTAAACTTGATAATTCCTCAAGGATTAATACTAAAAGCACAGTTGCGAAAATCAATCTTACTAAATTCATTACTTTGAAAATTTTACTTTGTTTGATTTCATGTTTCAATTTGAGGTTATCTTCTTTTTTCATTCGTTCTTTTATTGTTAGATGGCATATATATTTTATCGGTAGATATATGATGTCTAGACGTTTATATTTAGAAAACATATGTAGACAAACCAGATGTGTTTCAGGATACGACCTCCGTGCTCATGTGATAGTTTTATAGAAATGTTTTTAGAATCGTATTGAAAAACATCTTATTGCTTACTGTCATACTTCTCATCTACCTGATTTTGCGAAATAATGGGCGGGGTAATTATGATAGATGGTGGGTGGTCTTTGGGAGATGTTTTAGAAAGGGATCGCTATTTACAACGTATTCGCCGTCGCCCATCAACTCTAACAGTTCAACCTCGTCAGCCCACACTTCCTCCGGCCATAGCACTTTAGCTAATTCGCGAGCACTGTGACCATAAAGTAGAAGGTCCTACCAGACGTTGTTCGTGTATGATCTGTGTCAGTTGGCAGACGCTGTTCGTACACGAATCAACTGACCTAGTTCGTAATTTATTGATGGAAAACAGACGACGTTCGTAATGGTTTTGAGGTGAATCTAGAGTTGGTTTTTTATCTCTGGAGGACGGTTTTAGCAGACGGTGATCGGATTACGAACGACGTCTGGTGGGTGGGAGTTGTGATGTGCGGATCTTGTTGCTCTCACAGTACAATTTTTAAGATGTTTTAAGATTTTAAGAATTTAAGATTTTTAAGATGTTTTTAAGGTAATTTCACATATAACCTTCACCAGTGTAATAGAATGACTGGGGAGGCCTAAAGTTTGGATTGTAGCTTTTGGGATCTACTGGTTCTTCAAACTCATTCAAATTGTTTATTTTGATAGCATAACCTTTTTCTTTGTTTTCAAAATAATTGAAAAATTCATCTTCATCTATACCTGAAGAATTACTACATCTCTCCCAGAGTCTTTCAGGTTCATCCTCGATTATCTTTTCGACGGTAAAATATGCTACGATCTTTTTGACTGGAGAAGTAGAATAGATGTAAACCCTTTCGACCTTTTTTCCCTCTCTAAAAACTATCTTTCTGAATTCGAACTTTTTTTCTCCGTTCAGTATTTTTTCGACGTATTTCGGTTTAATCGACAGTAAAACGTTCATCTATTCCACCTCTTTTTTTGATCTGAAGGTATTTTTCATGGTCGATCTCCGTTATACTCTGCGGATGGGCTGATCCTAGAGCTCTCAATTCCTGTAAAATCATTCGATCTCTTCGAGTAACTCTTCGACCATAGGTTTTGTTTCAGGTATATCTATTGTTGATACCCTCCAAATTATTTTTAGATCCACTCCGAAATATTCATGGATGACTATATTTCTAAGCCCGACCATCCTTCTCCAGGGTATGTCTGGATTATCATCCTTCATTTCCATCGGGATGTTCGTAGAAGCTTCGCCGATCACTTCCAAATTTCTTAAGACTGCGTCTACTGCCATCGAATTGGATCTGAATTCTTCAAAGCTCTTATTAGCAGTATAATTTATTATCTTGTTCATCGAATCCAAAATATCTTCAAGAAATAAGGCAGGATCTTTTCTACTCACGCATACACCACATCTTTCATAATATTTGGCTTGATCCTTGGTTTAAGAGCATCTTTGGTGACTAAGTCAATATCCTTACCCAACAGTTCTTCCAATTCATCCTTTAAATCGATAAATTCCCAACCTATCGGTTCAGAAAATTCTACAAGTATATCGATATCACTAGATGTATCGAAATCGTCGTGTACGTATGATCCGAAGATGCCTATCTCTTTCACATTATATTTTTCTTTTAATTCCAGCTTATGTTCTCTCAGTATATTTTTTATCTTTTCGAGCTCACTCATCGAATTAATAATAGTCATGAGATGATATATATGTTTT
>JAWOGF010000013.1:0-20823 GCA_046497075.1 Candidatus Saliniplasma sp. | reverse complement strand
AGAAGATGTATGAAAATATATCAGGTGCTTCGCGGTACCCGAAAAAAATATTGAAATTGTTGAAAACTAAAAATGCTAGGAAAACAAATATCTGGAACTCGATTAGCAATGAGATATTACCTTTTTTGACTCCCTCTTTTGAAAGTATCCACAGGAAGAACTCTGAAAATGCAAGTGAGATAAAAACCAGCATCATCAAAAGTGTATCCCTTATGAAAAAGTAACTTGAAAGTAAAATCAAAACGGCTAAAATGCCTTTTTGAGTGTATTCGTAAGTGGGCATCTCGAATAGCCGTAAACAGCTATCAGGGAATTTTTGGAATATACCACTTAACCAATCCTCGCTTGAACTTATTATAAGAACGAATCCTAAGAATAGAAGGCAGACACCTATCAATCGAGACATGTGGCTCAATAACAATGTTACATCAAGTCCAGCGAAAAAAATTATCAGACCTGCAAAAAAACGCCACTTGTCTAACTTTTTCATAAGAGTTCATCTCTTTCACATATAAAAATAGTTTACGGAATTTAAAAATAAGAATAAAGAAAGGGGTTTTTAGAGTTTTAATCTATAACTCTTTTTTCTTTCTATATATTGCGATAGCTGTGAACAGTCCTATCGTTGCTACGACCGGTATCAAGATACCTGGTCCGAATTCTGGAGTATCGAATGTTCCTGAGGCTGCACCTGCTGCAAAAGAGGCTGCAGCTCCACCATCAGCTTCTCCGTCCATGTACAATGGTCCCCAAACTGGAGTATCGTATCCATCTGGTCCAAATTGGGGTGCAACTCTGAATTGATATTGTCCACCATTTAGTCCAGAAGCGTTGAAGTAATGCGCACCTGTATCTATAGTGGTCGGGTCTGTATTGTCTCCATTCGCCGGAAGTGGATCATCTACAACCGGTTGGTTCGGGTCCTGTTCTGAGTTACCGATGTATGTCCAATCCGTATATTCTTCGCCCTGGATATAAACTGCGTAGCTCTGTAAAGCATGGAATGTTCCACGATCTTGTGGCGTACCAGCGTCATTATCAAAATCTGTGTATTTGAAGTTCTCGATGGATATGTTAAGGTAATTATCTCCGATAGGTTCACCATCTTCTGGATTGAGTACTGGCTCCGGTATCGGTTCATATCTGAGCATCAGTTGGGCATTAGATTCTGGTAAAGCCTCACCATCGGCGACCAGGTTTGCAGCGAAAACGTAATTGTTGTTCAAACCATCTGCAATACCGTCGTACTGTGCCATGAAGACTATGTTATCTCCAGTTCCTGGTTTAGTGTCCCAACCTACTGGATGGTCTGCACCTGCACTCCAACTAAATGTGTCATATTCATTATTCCATTCAGTACCTCTTCCATCATCGTTCATTCCGAAATCAGCACCTAGGTTAGTTTGATCTGGATCATCTACATCAATAACAGTTATATTACCTACATGATTACCGCCATCGAGCCACTGTACGTTAGGATCATCATAAAAATCATTGTTCCCTTCGCTTGCTATTGCGTAACCTTTGACAGACTGTGCATCAGCCTGAACATTTCCAGCTGCTAGGACTGCCATTCCAAGTACGAGCGCTATCGTCATCACAATTATCTTGCTTTTCGTCATTTTCATTATAAACACCTCTATTTTCTATATCAGTTATTAACGGGCTCCGTTTCTAAAACTCTCGTCCATTCAACATCACCATTGATCTCAAGTCCTATGCCATCACCGGGTTGTATATCAAATTCGCCGCCCCATTGGCCTCCAAGATCGTCCCATTCTGATGTTTCTGTATAACCTCTTCCAGAGGCATCCCATTTAACAACCATATCAAGGTTACCCTGTTGATCTATTCCACCGGTTATACTCTCGATCACATCGAATGATGTCAACTGTCCATCTCCATTGTAATCGAAATTGTTCGGTACAGATGTAAAGTGAAGTATCCCTTCAGTACTATCGAAGAATGCTTCATAACAGTATCCCATCGTCGAATTGCCGCCTTCTCCGGCTGCGTTCTCTGCACGAACTATGTAATAGTTATCTCCGCCGAGAGCACCACCGTGAGTGTATTCTAATCCTGTGACAGTGTCGAGTTCAGTCCAAGTTCCGAAATCAGCATATGCGTCTGTTGAATGATACACATTGTACTCATCTGCATCTGGTTCTTCATCCCATGACAGGATGATATCATTGTTGGCCTCATCCTTTTCTACATGCAAGTTGTAAACCGGTCCTGGTGGGTCGGATATCGGTCGCCCTGTCTCTGGACCTATTGTAAAGTCAGCTGAGCTGTTGTCAGTATCTTCGCCTAATGGATCACGGATAAGTCCTTCTCCGGACCCAGGTGCATTTGGATGTTGTTCATGGATCGTGTTCTCAGGTGATGTATTTAGGTTGGTTCCACCATATTCGACCCTGTCCATAACTACCCAATTGTCTTGTGCTACACCAGACCCAGCTGGGTCCCATGATAACATGAAGTGTCCAGCGTCGGTTCCTAATGGTGACGCTTCTAGATCAACATAGAGTAATTCTGAATTATCGGGATGGTATTGTGTATCCAAAGTATCTAACGTTTGTGAATATCCACTGTGGTCTTCTAATCTCCATCGTGTAAGATCTATACTACCCGTTGGTTCATAGAGGTATACATACTGTGTACCACCGTCATCGGGGTCTACGACGAGTTCGTTTATAACTACTTCAGTTGATGGTTGGTCACCTGTAGCAAAATTCAAATCACCTGCGGTATCTCCACCAGAGTCAAATGTGTCGACTTCATTAGCTATGTAAACGTTCCCGTTAAGATCTTCAATCCTATAGGTTATCAATTCTCCGTTCTCCCCGCCTTGCTTCTGTGTGGTATCGGTCTCGTCGTCTGCCTCAGTAAATATCTGGTATGATCCGTCTCCTTGCTCTACTTCTGCATCTCCATACTCGGTTCCATTTATCCAAGAGGTAACTGTGCAACCATCATCGGCGGTACTACCGTCGATATTGGATTGTCCATATCTCTCAAATGGTAATGCTGGGCCAGCTAAAACTAAAAAGCTAGACAGAACCAGTAGGGAAACGACAGAAAAAATCAGTCCTATCGTCCATTTCTTTTTCATTCTTTCTTTCCTCCTATTAAATTACCGTTAATCCAATCAAAGCAAATATACATTATATATAATTTATGACACGTACCTTGAAACTAGGTGACAAAAAATACTTAATTAGCTGTCTATATCAATTAGCATGAATCATAAGAGTTTGATGGTTGTATATCTTTCGATCATCTTGATAACAACCACCTTACCGATCGCTTCAAGTAATCTTCACATTGAAGAAAACAATACAATCGCTCTAGAAGATATAGACGGGGATCATTTGAATATCACAGAGAATCCAAAATGGCAGATGAGATCATCAATCCATGGAAACAACATAGTATGGCAGGATTATAGGGATGATCCTTACGGCACATGGTCGAGTCCCGGTTATAGGGATTCTAACATTTACCTTTATAATATATTACATGATGAGGTATATCAGATCACAACAGATAACTCTTCTCAAGTGCGCCCAGATATTTGGGAGAATTACGTAGTTTGGGAGGATTACAGGAACGATCAAGCGGACATATATTACGCCGATATCACTGATCTTTTAGACGGAGGTGACATCGAAGTGAATCAGTTGACGGATGATAGCTCTGACCAGATCAAGCCCAAAATACACAATGGAAGAGTGGTCTGGGAAGATTATAGAGAGAATTATTTAGGGGATATCTTTTTATATGAACTGATGGAAGACCGTGGTCCTTACCGGATCAATACTCGAGATGATTATGGGCGTCACGATTCTATCCCAAATAGTTCTCCAAACATTTACGACGACAAGATAGTATGGACCGATTATCGGCAACATTGGGATGATACTAAACGAGGTGATATATATCTATACGACCTTAATATCGACAGTAACGAAAATGGGATCCCGAATTACAGGGATGAAGAAATCGGTGAGGATGATCCCGCAGAGATGGGGATAGCTGATGAAAATATTCACCAGCACTCACCATCCATATACAAAGAAACGGTCGTTTGGACAGAATATGATGAAACACGTAATAATGACATATACATGAAAAAGTTTGGAGAAAACAGTATGAGGATAAGCGAGGGCGAGATGAAGGACGATAATCCCATTATCTACGGAGAGTCCATCGTCTATCAGAAAAGAGAATACGATGACGAAGGTAGCCCTATCAGTGATAGTATTTGGTTTTATAACATCCATCAAGATACCCATGAGAGAATTATTAAAATTTCAACCGATCCAGGTCATTCTTCACGTGTCAAAACTAGGTTCCCTGCGATCTATCAAAACAAGATAGTCTGGGAGGAAAACCATCCTTCAGACCACGAGGATATTGACCACCAATACGATATATTTTACACCGAGATCGAGCCAGAAGAAGTAGTGATAAGATCCACTTCTGTGGCGAACGAAACGATGGATTTCGACGATTCAACAGAGATGATCTTAACCGAAGGGAGTGAACTAAACTTCAGAGCTGAGATCAGAGATCCAATGGGTTTAATAGAGAATGTGTCGGTAGGAACTAGTTCTATCACAGGAGTTGAAGACGATCTGGAGATGGATGAAACTGAACAGGGTATATATGAGGGCACTTTAGAGTACTCAATAGATATGCAGGAGGAGTTCACAAACATTACCTTCGAAGTATGGGATTCAGAGGACTATATTGAAAGTGATCCCATGGAGATACGATTCATAGAACCGGTTTTAGAGTTTTCATCCGTTGGTGTAGGTACGGAGCAGGGAGCTTTAGGTGATGAGACCCGGTTCGTTATCGAAGACGGTGCTAGTCTCTTCTTCGAGGCCGACTTAGAAAAATTCAAGGGTGAGATCGAGAGTGTATTTGTGGATGTTACATCTTTTGGGATCGAGGAAACGGAATTCGACTTGAATCATATCGAAGAAGGTACCTATCGATATGAATATACTTACACCGAAAACGATGAAATATCGACAGGGGAAAACGATGTAAGATTCTACGCTCTCGGAGATAGAGGACAGCAAACAGAAAGTGACGAACTAACAGTAGATATAGTATTCAAACCTCCCGAACCCAAGATTGAATTTTATGGTGTCGGGAAAGACCGATCGAACCTTTATGATTCGATTGACTTCGAATTGACCGAAGATAACTATGTGTATTTTGTCGTAACCGTCGATCAAGTTGAGGACGTATCCTATAACGTTTATCTGAACATCAGCGAATTGGGTACTGGTGAGGATAGAGTTGAGATGGTGGACATGGTCGATGAAAACACGTACTATTACAGATTAGAATACTCTGAGGATTTAGAGGCCGGAGAGAAAGGATTCCACATCACAGTTGAAGATGAATTTGACCAGGAAGAAAAAAGTGAGGATGTACATGTTAACTTTGTCAATCCGGAAGAGAGTTTACCGCTTTATTACTATCTTATCCCTATCGCATTGGCAATAATCCTGATAATAGTGATCCTCTACATGAAAAAACCAGAACTCTTTACATCCTTCAAAACTGGTTCGGATGAAAATCCAGAACAATAATCATATCTCTTTACATCCAGAGAAGTGTGACATCCATAATATCCCCTTGCAGAAGAATTAAATAATCCCCTCGAATGTTCGAAGCTGATGACTAAATTAGTGATCTGTGAGAAGAACAACGCTGCGTCCCGTATCTCTTATCTACTCTCAGATGGGGATCAAGAAAAGAAATATTATTACAAGGTACCATATTATGAATTTGATAGGGATAGTGAACACTACATCGTTGTTGGACTTCGAGGACATATACTCGAGTACGATTATTCCGACGATTATAAAAACTGGTCTAAAGTAGATGAAGAGAAGCTGGTAGATGTTGAACCAGATAAGGAGATCAGTGCTAAACGGATCGCTAACCTTGTAAAAAAGATGGGGGAAAAAGCAGACAGTGTCATCGTAGCTACTGATTATGATAGAGAAGGAGAATTGATAGGTCTTGAAGCCGTTCGCCTTCTTTTAGATAAACATCCAGATCTAGAGGTAAAACGAGCAAAATTCAGCTCATTATCTAAAGGCGAGGTCGAAAGTGCTTTCTCCTCTCTGACAGACGTAGATAAGAAACTTGCAGAGTCCGCTGAGACCAGGCAGATAGTAGACCTTGCGTGGGGTGCAGTTTTGACTAGGTTCTTATCAAAAACCGCAGGTAGATATGGAAAGAATTTCATCTCCGCTGGACGAGTACAAACACCTACCTTAGCTCTGGTGGTCGATAAGGATGAGGAGATAGATGATTTCGAACCGGATCCATTCTGGAAGATAACCGCTCTTCTAGAGAAGGATATCGATTTCGAGGCTGATTTCGAAGAGGACCGGATATGGGATGAGGAAAGAGCGGAAAAGATATACGAGAAAGTTGAAAATGCGGATACCGGGGAAACGATCTCTTTTAAAGAGAGTAAAAAACAGAACCGACCACCCAGCCCTTTCAATACCACTAAATTTGTATCCGACGCAAACAATATCGGTCTGAGTCCGGCCCAAGCTATGAGGACCGCTGAAAATCTATACACTGAAGGATGGATATCCTATCCAAGAACGGAGAACACAGTGTACCCAAAAAGTTTAGATTATAGAAAACAACTTAAAAAACTCAAAGACTCTGAATTGACTGAGGAAGTGGAAGAGATCTTGGGTCAAGATAAGATCAGAGCTACAAGAGGGAAAAAGAAAACCACTGATCATCCACCTATATATCCGATTAGAGCTGCAACAAAGCAGCAATTGAAGGGCAGAGATTGGAAAGTATACGAATTGATATTGAGGAGATTTTTAGCCACTCTAGCACCGAACGCCGTTTCCAGGTCTAGGAAGGCGGAATTTGATATAGAACAGGAAAATTTCATCAGCAAAGGTTACGAGATAATAAAACCAGGATGGAGAAAGTACTACCCGTATTATAAAGTAAACGAAACGAAAGTTCCAAAACTTTCAAAGGGTGACATCGTTGAAGTTAAAGACGTAGATCTGACTGAAGATGAAACCAAGCCGCCTAGGAGGTACTCTCAAGGATCGCTGATCAAAAAGATGGAAGACCTCGGCCTCGGTACGAAAAGTACTAGACATAACATCATCCAAAAATTGTTCAATCGGGGATTCTTATCCGGTAAAGTTCCGAGATCCACGCAATCAGGCAAGAGTGTTGTAGAAACGCTTGAGAATCATGCAGAGATGGTCACTAGAGCAGAGATGACGAAGACATTAGAAGAGGATATGAACAAAATCGCTGAGGGAAAACAGGATATCGATGAGGTCATAGAAGAATCTAGAGAGATGTTGACAGAGGTCATCAGATCTTTGAAAGAAGAGAAAGAGGAGATCAGAAAAGAACTCAAAGAATCTTTCAAAGAACAGAACGCCTTGGGTACATGTCCTGAATGTGGTGGTACACTTCAGTTGAGGAAAACCAATAAAGGAAGATTTGTAGGATGTTCTAATTATCCTGACTGTAGAAACACCTATAATATACCTAGGTCCGGCAAAGTCAAACCTGCTAGCGGCGAGTGTCCAGAATGTGGTTCTCCTAAGGTGAATGTATACCATTATGGAGATACGGAGGAATTGTGTATAGACTTGAACTGTAAATATTCCAAAGATAAAAGATATAGGGGAGAATGTCCTGAATGTGGTGGCGAACTTAGAGAGATGCGTTCCTACCGGGGCAAGCGCTTCCTCGGGTGCTCAAATTATCCGGATTGTAAAAATACATATCCCGTCCCTCAGAAAGGGAAGATACACCATGAAGGTGAGAAATGCACTGAATGTGGTGCTCCTCAATTGAAGATAATGAGAAAATCTAAATCCGATTGGGAATTCTGCCCGAATCCTGATTGTCCTGAAAACAAAAAAGAATAGGTTAAAATGGTATTGGAATTTTATTAGAACTTATAACCTAGGATTTTAACTTATAACCTAGGACTTTAACTTATAACCTAGGACTTTAACTTATAACCTAGGACTTTATAACCTACGGCTTTCTTTAGCCTTCATCCTCAAGTTCTTTTTACCGCACTTACGACAGGTATCTGCTTTCTTTGGATTGGTCGCGTAACAGTCCATGCATATCTTCTTATCCAATAATCTTTTCTCAGCTTCTGGAAATCTTGCCATCATCAAACACCTAAGGATATAATGGACACAATATGTTCTTCTATTTAAATCATTAGGGTAAATGATAGAGAATTTACGTGCTGTTTTATGTGCTGTTTAAAGTATCAACAAAATTATATATCTATATCTCTTGTATTATCATGAGAGGATGTTAGTAGAGAAAAGAAATGCGGGATATAGAGCTGCAGAATATGTAGAAGACGGTATGGTCGTTGGGTTAGGGACGGGATCGACGGCAAAGCATGCGATAAAAAAGATCGCTGAACGGATAAGAAAAGAAAGATTGGATATTGTAGCAGTTCCCACATCTGAAACTACAGAAATGAAAGCTGAGGATCTAGGTATCCCTCTTACTTCCCTAGATGAGATAAACAAGATAGACATCACTATAGATGGTGCGGACGAGGTGGACCCTGATAAGAATCTCATAAAAGGCGGTGGTGGAGCTCTTTTAAGAGAAAAAATGGTAGCCCTAGAAACTGACCTTGAGATAATAGTCGTTGATCCTACAAAGGTAGTAGAAGTATTAGCTGTTGACTTCGATCTTCCTGTTGAGATCGTACCCTATTGGAAGAACGCAACTATACGTAGAGTCGAAAAATTGGGATGCAGTTCTAATATAAGGATACACCAAAAAAGTATATTTAAAACAGATAATCACAACTACATAATAGACTGCTCATTCGGGGAAATCAATAACCCTGAAAAACTATCCCAGGAACTCAACAGTATACCCGGAGTCATAGAGAACGGTCTTTTCGTCGATATTGCTGATAAAATAATAATTGGAAAAAAAGAGGGTTTTGAAGAGGTTCAATAGATTTTGTCAGAAAGTTCTTTCATCCGTTTTATATTCTCCCGAATCTTCTGGATCCTATCCTTTTCCTTCTTCTCGATTTCCTCGATTATCTCATCAACCTCTTTATCAAGCTTGTATCCGTGAACGGGACGTCCTTTACCTTCTTTCTTTATATCCCTTTTGGTTACCCAATCCCTATCTCTCAATTCCTGCATAGCTATTGATACTTCAGGTTGCCTAAGATTGGTCGATGATTCAATCTCTCGGCTTTTTGTTTCGTCTTTACTAGCGACAAAAACCAAAGTTTTTGCGATGTTCTTTTGTAAACCAGCTTTTATGAGTCTATCTACCAACTCTTCTTGATCTTGTGTCAGGCCTTTTTCTGCCATATTTCTCCACCTTTTAAATAAATATTTCGTGTCTAGTATATATCATTTACTAAATTAGAGGACTCCTTTATATATTTTTAGGAAGATTGAATGAAATGATAAATTAGGTTTGTGAAAATATCTATATATCACTCTTCCAATTTTTAAAACGGGATCATTATGTTCAACAAGATACTCATCGCTACAGATAACTCACCTTTGATGAAAAGAGCTATGGAATATACCGCAACCATATTCCCTTATGCTGACTATCATTTGATCAATGTAATAAACACCAGCGATGGAAGTATACCTCAAACAAGACTAATGCAGAGGAGATTAAAAGAAATATCGAGTGGTGCTCTAAGATCTGGAAAAAAAGTTCTAAAAGATATGGGGATTTCAGATATCAAAGTCGCGATGCCTGAAGGAACCCCTTCAAGACAGATAACGGGATATATCACAAAAAATGATATCGATTTGCTAGTGATGGCTACTCATTCTAAAGAAGGGGCTCAAGAGGTACACATCGGCGAGACAGCACTCCATTCATTACAGATCACAAGTATACCATCCCTTATTTTCTCCTGTAAATGCAATGTTAGGATCCCTAAAAAAATATTCAATCCTACAACATTTAGTAGCTATTCAGTTGATGCTACTATGGTGGCCCTTAACCTGGCATCTCATTTCGGGGCTAGTTTGACTACGTATCATATAGGAAGCCATGACCCAGGGCATGCTGCAAGAAGGGTTAAAAGAAGGGCTGAAAAAGATGAAGTAGACTTCGAATTGGTCATCGATAAAGATGCATCAGATGAGAAGATACTAGACGTATCAGAAAAATTTGACTTTATGGTAGGTAGTAGAGGGAGGGGGGGTTTACTCTATAGATTTAGATTTCTATTCCCTCGATTAGCACTCAGTAACCTTGAAAAAGAATTGATCGCAGATAGTTCAATTCCTTTCCTTTTGGTCGGTGACTAATTTGAAGATGAACGTGATAGGATCATTGATAATATTTGCATTGACCTATTACGGAATAATAAATAGACGCATCCACAGGACTATTGCAGCCATGTCTGGAGGAATCGCTATGATATTTCTTGGACATTGGTTGGGTTTTTATGATGCAAACCATGCGATCGATTATATCGATTTTAATACTATTGGTTTGTTGTTCGGTATGATGATCATAGTCGGTATGCTTGGAGATACAGGTTTTTTCAGATATTTAGCCATCAAGATTGCTAAATTTTCCAGTGGAAGTTACTACAAACTTTTAGCTTTATTAGTTTTGGTGACTGCTTTTACATCAGCTTTCCTTGATAATGTTACGACCATACTATTGATGGTTCCCATCACTATCTCAATAGCAAACGAATTGGGTATAACACCAGTACCATTTCTGATGGCCGAAGTCATATCCTCCAATATCGGTGGAACTATGACTTTGATCGGTGATCCTCCTAACATCATGATAGGGAGTGCGGCAAATATACATTTCATCCACTTTATAATATACTTAGCACCGATCGTTATCATAGTCTTATTTATCATCCTTCTTGTTTTTGAATTGACTAATTATAATCTACTGAATCAAAAGATGACTAATTTTGACGAGATATGTGAACTCGAAGAAAACTCGACCATCACTGATTACCGATTATTGAAAAAAACACTTTTTGTCCTCATTCTAACTATCCTATTATTTATAGTTCACCATATCCTAGGTTTTGAACCATGGTTCGTCGCTGTGTTAGGTGCAAGTCTACTCTTACTCCTGACACTTACAGATCCTGAACAGGCATTAAAACATGTTCATTGGGAAACATTATTGTTTTTTATGGGTTTGTTTATAGTCATCGGGGGACTCCATAGCGCAGGTGTTATCGAGCTCATCGCTTTAGAGATCCAAAAAATCTCAGGCCATAGTTTAGTTTTATCTTTATTTTTAATATTGATGATCAGTGGAGCTTTCGCTATCGCTATGGGGAATATACCCGCAGCTATAATAATGATTCCAGTTGTTGCCATCTTTATAAATAGCACCGGTTTAGGAACTAATTATCTTATAAACCCTCTATGGTGGGCACTTTCGTTAGGAGCTTGTTTTGGCGGTAACGGTACTCTTATAAGTGCTCCAGCTAATCTCGTAGTTTCTAACATCTCAGAAAAGATGGGAGTGCCTATATCTTTCTGGGATTACGCAAAAACTGCACTCCCTATAACCATCCTTTCTTTGATTCTATCATTTGTATTCCTTTGGTTATTCTATATTGTCTTGATGTGATCCACCTTTAAACGGACAAAAATTGTATATAGAAACATTTATCCTGATTTTCCGAAACATGTTAAAATAGGAGATAAATGATAGGTAATAAAATATGACGATGGCAGTTATCGGTGCAATTATAATATTCGCATTATCTTATTACGGGATCGTTTCAAGGCGTATCCATAGGACCATAGCTGCGATGTCCGGTGCTATGGGTATGCTTCTTTTTGGACATGGTTTGGGATTTTATGATACCCACATGGCCATCGATTATATCGATTTCAATACTATAGGTTTATTACTGGGAATGATGATATTAGTGGGTTTATTAGGTGATACTGGATTTTTCAAATATGTTGCTATAAAAACTGCAAAAGCTTCTAATGGAAGCTATTACAGGTTACTCGCATTTTTTGTCTTGGTAACGGCTTTTACCTCAGCTTTCCTTGATAATGTTACGACCATCTTGTTGATAGCTCCAATCACGATAACTATAGCGAAAGAAATGGAGATAAATCCAATACCATTCTTGATGGCAGGGATCATATCCGCTAACTTAGGAGGCACGGCTACTTTGATAGGTGATCCACCTAACGTTATCATCAGTAGTGCTACTGATATCAATTTCAACGAATTTATACTATATCTGGCACCTATCGTGATAATTATCTTATTCGTAGTACTACTGGTCTTTGAATATATTTACAAAGATGTTGTCGAAGGTGACATAGAAAAATTTTCAAAGATAGAGAGGTTAGATGAAAATAAAGCTATCACGAATAAACCATTACTCAATAAATCTCTACTAGTTTTATTTATCACTGTAATATTGTTTCTATTTCACCATATGATCGGAATCGAGCCCTGGTTGGTAGCTATAACAGGGGCTATCCTTCTTCTTATAATATCTTTTTCCGACCCCGAAGATGCTTTACAGCATGTGCATTGGACGACTTTATTATTTTTCGCATCTAAATTTATTCTTATAGGAGGTCTAGACCAGGCGGGTATAATCAGGATGATAGGTTTAGGTATGGTCAATGCTGCTGGAGAAAGTATAGTTTTGTCTATATTCGTTGTTTTGATGGTTGCTGGTTTGTCAGCTATAATAATGGGAAACATTCCTGCCGTGATAGCCCTCATACCCGCTGTAGAAATCTTTATCGAGCAAAGTCAATTATTCGGTAGTTTTGCTGTAAATCCATTATGGTGGGCACTTTCTCTCGGTGTATGTTTGGGTGGAAACGGTACTCTTATCAGTTCTCATACTAATATGATAGTTTCAAGTATATCCGGTAAGATGGGATATCCCCTTTCATATTGGAAATACACAAAAACAGCACTGCCAATAACTGTCTTATCCTTATTCATCGCATTCTTATTAATGGTCCTGTTTTTCGTCATAATAATCTAAACAAAAAGGAAAAATTGTATATATATACATTATCTTATGATTATTCATATGTTTGAGAATATATTGATAGCCACCGACGACTCACAACTCATAAAAAATGCGATCAAATATACCGCGAACGCTTTTCCCAATTCCCAATATCATGTTTTGAATGTGGTTTACTCAACTGAAAGGAGTGTCCCAACAACAGATATGCTCATGAAGGATCTAAAAAAAGCTTCTAAGAGGGCAATAAAAGACGGGATAGATATATTACATGAGATGGGAGTTGATAAGATCAAAAAAAGTGTCCGGGAAGGTGTTCCAAGTAAACAGATCTTGACATATTCAAAAGAACACGACATCGATATGATTGTGATGGGCACCCAATCTAAATCAGGGATACAGTCCTTCGAAATCGGTGACACATGTCTTCACACTTTGGAAAACAGTTCTATACCGATCCTTCTTTTTGATTCTATAGTCGACATAATCAAACCTAAGGATATATTACATCCTAGTAGCGGTAGTAAGTATTCTATAGAGGCAGGTTACCTTGCTATAGAGCTGGCCGAGCACTTTTCTGGGAGAATAAAAGTTCTATGTACACGAGGCGATGAAGAAAAGGGAGCTACTTTCAGGAGATTGGAGACTTTTGCTGAGAAAAATAATGTGTCTTTCGAAATAAGCGCTTGTACTAAAAAACCCAATAAAGAGATCGTAAGAGAATCTAAAAAGAACGACCTGGTCGTTACTAGCCGGGGAAGACCTGGGTTAAAATATAAATTAAGAAAGGTATACCCACCATTTGCTCTAGGTAAACTAGAAAGAGGGATCATAGTCGAGACCAGGAAACCGGTCCTCTTCGTTGGCGAGTGATAAGTTATCTTATGTCCTTCCGTATTTTGAGTTCTCTCCCAGTTGTTCTTCTATTTCTAATAATCTATTATATTTAGCTGTTCTTTCTGATCTTGCCGGGGCACCGGCTTTTATCTGACCGGCTGACAAGGCAACCGAAAGGTCTGCTATAAAATCATCACAGGTTTCGCCCGATCTATGAGATATCTGTACATTGTAACCATTTCTAAACGCAATAAAAGCAGCATCCAAAGCTTCGGTCAAACTACCTATCTGATTCACTTTCAGCAATAAAGAATTGCATGCGCCCCTTTCTATACCTTCAAAAATCAATTCTGGATTTGTAACGAAAAGGTCATCTCCTACTATCTGGACCTGATCACCGATCCTATCTGTGAGTTCGATGAATCCGGACCAATCATCCTCAGATAACGGGTCTTCTATAGATATCACAGGATATTCTTCTATTAATCTTTCGTAAAACTCTACCATCTCTTCTGATTTTAGAGTTTCTCCGGCAAAGTGGTACGCATTTTTTTCATAGAACTCAGAACCGGCACAGTCTATGGCTAAATCTACTTTATCTTGATAACCGGTTTCTTCGATCGTTTCTAAAATCAATTCTAAAGGTTCGAAAGGATCCTTTAGGGGAGGTGCGTATCCGCCTTCATCACCCACGTTATCGGCAGAGTTACCATATTTAGAAACTATTTTATCTCCTAATTCATGATATACCTCTGTTCCAATTCTAACAGCATCCTGAAAGTTTTCTGCACCTGTAGGTGCGATCATATATTCTTGTATGTCTAGATCATTACCAGCGTGTTCGCCACCGTTCAGTACGTTCATGAAAGGTACAGGGAGTAAAACGTCGTTCAACCTCCCTAGGTATCGGTACAGCGGTAACTCACTAGCGAATGCACCTGCTCTAGCTGCCGCTAATGATACAGATAGTATTGCGTTCGCTCCAAGATTACTCTTATCATCACTACCATCGAGGTCGATCATTATTTTATCGATTTTTGACTGATCTCTAACATCCATATCAAGCAATTCAGAAGCTATCACTTCGTTGACATTATCTACTGCTTTCAAAACACCTTTTCCACCATATCTCTCACCACCATCTCTCAATTCAAGAGCTTCCCTTGCCCCGGTAGAAGCCCCAGAAGGGACTGCAGCGGTACCAGCAGATATCTCGGTAGTTACAGTAGTTTCAACTGTGGGGTTCCCTCTAGAATCAAGAATCTCTCTTGCAGATACATCTATTATTTCGTACATTAGCTACACCTTATTTTGATTTCCTACTATACATAATCGATAACTGATATTTGATAGTAACGGGTTAGTAACGGGATAGTAACGGGTTATCAAATCTTAAACGTAAACATAACTTATATGCAAACATAACTCAAACGCAAACATACGGGGGAAAATTCAATAAAAGAGTTGGTATATACTAGTATATGAACGGCAAAATCCCTGCAGCAGAACCGTTAATTGAGGAGGAGGAAAAAAGTGCCGTTCAAGAGGTACTCGAATCCGGTCAAATAGCATCTGGCCCAAAGGTCGAAGAGTTCGAAGATGATTTCTCCGAATATATCGGTGTGGAACATTCCATAGCCCTGAACTCGGGAACATCAGCTTTGATTTCATCGTTACTAGCTGCAGGTGTGGGGAAGGGGGACGAGGTTATCGTCACCCCTTACAGTTTTGTGTCCAGCGTTACTTCCGTAATTCTTGTCGGCGCAGAACCTGTCTTTGTAGATATCTCATATGATACATTATGCATAGACCCAGACAGGATCGAAGATAGTATAGATGAAAAAACCAAAGCTATAATCCCGGTCCATCTTTACGGCCAGCCCGCGGATATGAGTCGTATAAATGAGATAGCTGAAGAGAAAGACTTAGTAGTTTTAGAAGACTCTTGTCAGGCGCATGGAGCCGAGTATGAAGGTAGAAAAGTTGGAGGTATGGGGGATGTAGGTTGTTTTTCCTTCTATGCCACAAAAAATATGATGAGCGGTGAAGGTGGGATGGTCACTACGGATGATGAGGAAATCGCTGAGAAGATACGGATGATAAGAGAACATGGTCGAACAGATGATGGTGATGGTTATAAGATGCCGGGCTATAATTTTATGATGACCGATGTAGAGGCGGCGTTGGGGATAGAACAACTAAAAAAATTGGACGATATCAACGAGAAACGTAGAAAGAATGCTAATATATTGCATGACGGACTAGAATCTGAGGAGGAAGCTGGAAAATTGGAAAGACCTTTAGAAGCAGAAGGAACAAAGCACGTGTATCACCAATACGCTTTGAAACTCGGGGAAGAGAAAAGAGAAAGGGTGGTCAACGCAATGAGGAAAGCCGGTATGGGGGTTAGGGAAGGATACCAAAGACCGATCTATAAAGAGGAAGCTGTTGATAAAGACATCGAACTACCTATGGCTGAGAAGGCTTGTAAAGAGGTGGTATGGCTTCCAGTTCATCCACAGCTTGAAGCCGCACACATGCGAAGGATGTCATGGGGATTGAAACATTATCTCTAGTCGGCTTTACAGAATAAGATATGGGGTTTGAACATATTGGTATAACGATGACACGATTGTATATCGTCAGGCACGGTGAAACTGAATGGAATCTGGAAAAACGTTTCCAGGGATGGAAAGATTCTCCACTGACAAAAACAGGACGGGAACAGGTATTATCCTTAGCAGAACGTTTGAAAAAACATGATGTTAGATATCTATATTCTAGTCCATCAGGAAGGACCATAAAAACTTCAGAGATGATAGCTGATGCCATCGAACTCGACGTCATAGAGGAACCCGATTTCAAAGAGATAAATCTAGGAGAGTTAGAAGGTAAAAAAGTTGAATGGGTAAAAGAGAATCATCCAAAGATACTCCACGACTTTTGGAACGATCCAGTGAACTACGAACCTATTTCCGGTGAGAATTTCTACGAGTTCAGGAGAAGGGTTATCAGTACGTTGGATACGCTTTTGAACAAACATCTAGATGATAATATTCTGATAGTTTCTCATGCCGCTGCATCTAAAGTTATTTTATCACACTTAGATGGGAAAGGCCTTGATGAATTGTAGGATCCTCCAGAATTGAAACCCGCTAGTTTGAGTATGGTAGATATCGAGGGGGATGAGTCAGATATCAAAATGTATGGGGATATATCTCATTATAATACAGACTGTAATACAGACTGATATTTCAGTATCTCCGTTTTGCGAATGTCATTATCAGAGCAATTATCACGAAGGCCCCCAAGGCATAGATTATACTGTCCGTTATTAGGAAAATCAGAACAGCAGCAGCGGTCGCCGGTAAAAATTCCAAGATCATTTTAAAGAAAACAGCGATTACAAATATTATAAGGATAAGTATCAATAATGCTACACACGCGATTATCCCAAGTCCCAATACATCTAACATAAGTCAAAATAGAATTCATTATAAAAAAAGATTGTGTTCTTGGCTACCAGAATCACACCCGTTCTATCAAATATCTTTCAAATAAATCTTCCATATCGTGTTGGTCCATAATCCTACCTATTTCTTGTTTTGCTGGAGGACTTTTTGAATAGTCATGCATCATATTCGTAATCCTTTCTTCAAATGTAGATTTGTCTTCGTCTTTTAGGAAGACTCCAGTGTATATCTTTTCCTTGTCATTTAACATCTTAAAAACCTGGTTTATTTTGTCCTCATCATCACTAATTTTCGGATCATAGTCTTCATCCAACCGTTCCACATTTTCCTTGATATAGTCCCATGTATGGATGTCATTGTATGTCACGCAGGGTTGTAAGATATCTATGAAAGCTGTACCTTCATGTTCAATACCTTCTATTATCAACCTTTTCAGTTGATTCGGGTCAAGTGCTGAGCCCCTAGCTACGTATGTGAATCCACACGTTAAAGCGAGTTTTAAAGGCTCGACTGGATCCTGTATATTCGGTTTAAGCAGTGCTTTGGTTTTTACATCTCTATCTAATGTAGGTGCTGCTTGTCCCTTGGTCAATCCATATACTCTGTTATCATGGAGTAAAATTGTAATATCTATATTTCTCCTACCTAGAGCTACGAAATGTCCTGCACCTATACCTAGAAGATCACCGTCTCCACCGTTGACGATGACGTCGAGTTCCGGGTTCGATATCTTTATCCCGGATGCGAAGGGGATAGCTCTGCCATGAAGTGTATGAACTCCTGAAACTTCTATGTAATGAGGGATCTTACCGGAGCATCCTATACCTGAAACAACTACAGTGTTTTTCTTAGATAGATCCAGTTCTTTAAAGGCTTTGTACATGCTGGAAATTATGCCGAAATTTCCACAACCTTTACACCAATCTACCCAAACATCACTTTCATAATCATGGGCCATGTTTCATCACCTTCCTTTTATCGCCATCTAAAATATCTTTGATGGCATTTTTCACTTCCATGAGATACATAGGCCTACCGGTGTATTTTACGATCTCATTCTCGATCGTTATGCCGGTATTCATGGCTATGGATCTTTTTATTAAAGGTGAATGAGTATATTCCACTGCAATACACATCCCACATTTCGATAATATATCTTTGACTGGATCTGCCGGGAATGGAGAGAACAACTTTATGTGAAGATAACCTCCATCCATCTCTTCGATAATGTCCAAGCATACACCCTTAACAGAACCCCATCCGACGAGTATGAATTCTGGGTTTTCTGGTCCAAAATAGCTGAATTGTTTTTCGTCAGCGATATCCTCAGAGGCTAAATCAAGTTTTTCCATCCTCTTATCCTGCATCTTAACTCTAGTCCCTGGATGTTCAGTTACATTACCATGTTCGTCGTGTTCACTACCAGTATACCACATGACTTCCTGGCCTAAAAATGCCCTTTTCGAGATCGGACCATCGGCGAACCGTTTGTAATCTTTAGAACCGCCTATATCACCTCTTCGTATTTCTATTTCTGAAAGGTCAGGGGATTTCATATTAATCACAGAGTTAGCTAGGAATTTATCGAGCATGTGTATCACTGGAAGTTGGAATTCCTCCGCTAAGTTGAATGCTTCAACAGCATCTTTGAAAGCCTCTTCGTGATCGCCGGAACAGATGACTATCTTGGGGATTTGGCCGTGTGAGCCGTATAGTGCTGAAAAAATGTCCGATTGACCACCTCTTGTAGGCATACCCGTACTCGGCCCCCCTCTTTGATAATAAGTAACAACCACCGGGACTTCGTTAATACCGGCCCAACCTATCCCCTCAACCATAAGACTGTATCCTGGTCCGCTTGTGGCAGTTGCACTTCTCGCACCGGTCAATGAAGAACCGATAGCAGAATTGATAGCTGCTATCTCATCTTCAGTTTGAATAACCACTACGTTTTTTTCTTCTCCGTTTTCTTCTAAAAAGAAACTTTCGTCGGCCGCAGGAGTGATAGGATAATAACTTTGGAATGAAATTCCCCCTATGATCTTACCCATGCCTACAGCATCGTTTCCATTCACTAGAAGACGTTTGTCTTCATTCAGTTCTGACTCTTTCAACTCTAAAGGTGATCCATGGTCGTCTTTTATTTTTTTGGAGATGAGTTCGACAAAAAACTTGTTCTGGTCTGCAATATTTTCCTTTTCAATGAACTTCCGTTCTACAGCTTTGTCTAAACTTTTCTTGTCTAGACCTATAAGTCCGGATACCGCACCTATCAGTATAGAGCTTACATATCTAGATGCCTGGGATGAGGATAATTCAAAATTCTCCTGAAGCTCCTTTAAAAAGGCTTGAAAATCAAGTGGTATAACGTTGATATCTTTTTCTTCCTCTAAATAATGTACTAATTCACTTATCTCACTGCCTATTTCATTCTCTTTGTATGCTGATTTCAATTCGTGACTGATACTTGGAATATCGTCGATGTTAGTGTCTTCGATAGAAACGTCGTAAGTAACATAACCTCCCTCTTCAACATCCTCATAATGAGTGAAAAGTGTTTCAGCGTCCATGCATCCCAATAACTGGATAGGGTACGTCAAAGACCTTGGATAAGTTTTGGAAGAGATCTTACTGTGGACGTAACTATGTTTACCTTTTATGTTAGAATAGTACTCCCTGTCAGCTATGGAACCGTAACCTTTGGAGGTCAAAGCGTACGTCAATATCTGTGCGGTAGTTTCAAGTCCAGCTCCCTGTTCTCCTCCTATGAGGAATACTAGTTCTTCCCTACTCATATTCTCAGTCTCCCACAGGACTGTCCTCAGCAGCTACATCGTCTGGATAAAACTCCCAAACGACTTTACCTTCGGTATGTTTCTTCAACTCTTCCACATCGTAGATTGGCTTTTTACACGTTTCACAGTACACCCAACCCTGTTCTTCCAATACTTTTTCCACATCTTTGAATTTGATCTCTTTTACCTCTGGACACTCGTGTTCGGACAGAGACATCTTTTCCTTTTTCTTACAGAAACCCATGTAGTTGTAAGAATCATGAGATATGAAATAGACACATTCTTTGCAAGTATTCGACGACATCTAATCACCTTGGTATAACAATGTAAAAGTAATAAGTGACCTCCTCACCCGCCTAACCTTTGGTTAGGAATGTGCTTCCTTCCATTCATCCGTGTCATCTGGTTTTCGGACTACCGAAGAAAACTTACAGGAACGTCCTGTAAGGGGAGAACGTCTCCCTTTTTGACGGTTGCCACCTACCTCACCAACTTGCGTTGCAGAGGTCAGGTCAACGGTAGTGACTTCGAGCACGGTCACGGTACTCCTGATGTCAGAAGAGGTTTTCTTCGTTCAGGAGAGTTGTCTATTCTCCCCCGCCCTGATGCTCCCCACCAACTTGGAGAACTTGGGACTTTCCAACATCCCGATTTC
>JAWOGF010000066.1:0-71444 GCA_046497075.1 Candidatus Saliniplasma sp. | reverse complement strand
ACTTTTTCTTCAGTACTTTTTCTTCAGTACTTTTTCTTCAGTACTTTTTCTTCAGTACTTTTTCTTCAGTACTTTTTCTTCAGTACTTTTTCTTCAGTACTTTTTCTTCAGTACTTTTTCTTCAGTACTTTTAGTTCCTCTTTGTTATCCCTCTTTCCTTCATAGATCTCTTCTGCATAGTAAGATTTTTTGAAAAACATATATAAAGCTACGAAGGCAGACACCAAGAATACAAAGATCAGCCACCGGCTGTCTATAGTTGGGTCTTCATCCTTTTCAACAGTCACCGTTGTAACATCTTCATATCTCTCCACTGAGACCTCGTACGCACCATCCTTATTTAGAATCCGAGTGTTTGAAGCAGTAACCGTCTCACCACCATCTACGGTTACGGTATCAGAACCTATGTATTCTCCATCTAAATAGAACTCAGCGATGTATTGCCCTGTTTCATCTCCGATATTAGTGACATCTATCATGACCGTTATTTCCCCTCCAGATTCAGTTTTTGCAGGTTCCACACGTAGGTTGGATAACTCGAATTCTGCAGGACTAGGAACAATATCGGATAAAACAGCAAATTCCTCCGACTTTCCTATCTCATTGATGGTAATCTCTACTGTGTATTCACCATCCTCGTCCATCCTAATCCAAGTAAATTGTGCATCTCCTTCAGTAAACATTTGTACCCCTGTTTTCGTATCCTCGTTTATAGTGATCGTGATTGAATACTCACCTAACAGTAAATTCCCGTACTCATCTTCAGCGCCTGATATCTCAATGACAGGTCTACCCCCTACATCTATATCATCAACGTTAACTGAGAAATCAGATACCTCCCCTGGTTCTACAGTAACCGTCAAAGGTTCCGAAGTCACTCCTTTGTATATAGCCATAACTTCGTAGTTACCTGCTTTGGTCTCCTCGAATGATCCACTTCCATCAGTATTATCCCAAGCGAAGTCCGTATCTTCCTCAGTGACTAAATTTCCATATACGTCGTATGCTTCCGCACTAAAATTTATCGTTCTCCCTGCGTTGATAACCATTTCCTCAGAAGGATCGATCTCCAATTTATATACCTCAGACGGTTCAACGATGATTTCCGTAGTATCCCCTATCTCTTCATACAGACCCGTTACAGTCCAGAACCCTGCAGTCTCTGGAGTTATAACGTTCTGGTCCCATGCAGCAACATCCACATCATCAGACCAAACAGTTTCTTCTGTAACTTCCTCGATCTTATTGTTGTACTCATCATAAACGGTTGCAAATAACTCTATATCCTCTCCAGCCTCAACAGTAGTTTTGTCAGAAGCTATATCCAAATGATCCAAATCCGCTGGTACCACCTCAATTATCCCTGAATCGGATGATACCCCCTGGGCTTCTATAGTGATATTATGATCATCGGAGGTCACCAGTAGATCTGTTCCAATGAATGCGGTATGATTCCCTTTTTCGCCGAGTGTGACCTTGGTTTCATTATAGATCTCCCCGTTTTTATCAGAAACGATGGTGAAATTTCTTAATTCCCGCCCCCTCGCCGCGTTACCATAAGCATCAAACGCTAGTATTTCTACCTGAAAACCCTCTCCCGCAGAGATGTTTGCTGGTAATTTCTCTACTGTGAGATAATCTAGATCCGCATTGTCAACACAGAGCGAATCAGAGACGGTAACATTATCTATGGACAATTCAACGGTGTATTCTCCAACCTCAGTCAATATACCCCAATCATCGTATACAGCTCCACCCGAGGAGAATTCTAAATCCACTGAATCCATCACACCATCGATGTCTATCTGAACCTCATAAGGTCCTTCTAGTGGATTTCCATATCTATCCTCGCCATCTAAGATCTCGATAGAAGGTGACTCACCAGCTTCGATATCTCTAACGCGTAAATCTAGTGATGATGCTGAAGATGATGATACCTCGAACGTGTATGACTCTATAACTCCCCCTATTTCAACAACGGTTGTGTGTTCCCCAGCTTCTTTGATATCAGACCAATTGTGGATCGCCGACCCATCTTCGAAAAGTAGATCCAATTGTTCTATCTCCTCATACAACTCGATCAACACGGTAAAGTTCCCTTCAAGTAAATATCCATACTCGTCTTTAGAATCATACAACTCTATCTCAGGCTCTTCTCCAGCTCTAGTATCGTCAACAAAGATATCGAATGATTCAACTTTTTGAGATCCGGTTGAGAAGGAGTATGTTCGAGACAATGTTCTGTTCAATACCTCGCCGTTCTCTACGTTCTTAGCTTCCACAGACCAGTTATATGATCTTTCGTACCATAACTCCAACTCATCAGTTTCCACGATCCCATCACTGTTAATCGTTTCATCATATATCTTCTCTCCGTTAAGATAAAATGAGACTTCGGTTGGATGAATACCTGCATCTACAGAAACAGATAAAGTCGTATTCAATGATGCCTCGATATCCACTGGGTTTGGGTTCGATATCTTGATAGGCTGTGATAACTCTGGATTAGTCCATGGATACATATCCATATTGCCACCTCCTTCGATCTCCCTGGATATGTCCACAATACCATCGGATCCTAGTTCATCCTGGTCTGCACCGCTTTTTTCATCGGGTTCCACGTGATCATCCCAGTGATTACCTCCCATGGGATATCCTATATTCCAGTAATTATCTCCATTGTCATAGGCATGATCTGTATTGTTGATAAACTTATTTTGGTATAACCAATTCCTTTCAGAATCTCTAAGTAAAACTCCGTATTCTATGTTATGTGCACATGTATTATTACGAACAACATTTTCATTTGACTCCCAAAGATAGATCGAATCCTCAAGATTGGATATGAGTTCGTTCCCCTCTATAAGATTTCCATCGGATCGAGATAGATACATACCATACCTGCCGTTCTGAAAGATAATGTTTCCCTTTATCGTATGATCATCAGTGGACGTGTATATACCATGATCTGAATTTAGAGAGATATCGTTGTTCAAGACCTCGTTCTCATAAGAACCAGTATTTATCGATATGCCCCTAGAATTGTTAGATATCTCGTTACCCTCGATACTATTTGAACATCCGGGATATAAGTCCATTCCATACCCATGATTCCTTCGGATGCTATTGTTTTGAATAAGATTTAAATCGGAATCTATCAGGTAGATACCCTTTCCTAGATTCTCCTCGATGTGATTACGGTATACAAAGTTGTTATCCGATTTCTCTAAACGTAGACCTTTCTCATTATTCGATAGCTCGTTCTCCTGTATGGTAATATTATATGATTCTGAAACGAATATGGGTTGATAGTTGCTCTCAAAATAATTATTCAAGACCGTATTATTATCACTCTGTGATCCGATATATATCCCTTCTTCAGTATTGTGTGATACCACATTATCAGCGATTGTGTTTTCAACGGAAAGTTCGGTCAGATGGATTCCGGGCCCCTCATTAAAAAAGATATCATTACCCTGAATAGAATTTTCATTTGATCTATAAAAATTAAAACCGACTAGATTTTCGGTAACATTATTTTTATAGAGGTCGTTAAACTTAGAGTCGATGGAGTATACTCCGAACCCGTTATTTCGTCTTATCTCGTTATACCCTATACAGTTTTTATAACTCCCGACCAGGTATAATCCATCCCCATGATTACCTGATATATTGTTGGACATTATTTCATTTTTCTCAGAATTTTGGACTTCCAAACCTCTCCGATTTTTTCGAGAGATCTGATTACCCATTATCTTGTTCTGGTCCGAAGAATGTAATGATATCCCGGTTCTCCCTCCAAATACAAAAACAGAAACATTTCTAGTTTCCTGCCAGTCATCCACCTGTGCTGTGATCTCCAATTCGACTACTCCAAAATTCGTAGGGATCCAGGTGCCCGTATAATATCCATCTCCCGGTTCGTCACTACCCGATCCATCATCTTCCAAGTATAGTTTATCCTCATCGGTGCTGAACTCCACATAAACTTCTGCTTCATGTATTGGGTCCACCCCGTCCGTTAAAGAAACCATGATATCTGTCTCAGATGTAACTGAATGTTCTGACATGTTGGTGGGTCGGTGCATCCAAAAGTAAGGTTCATCAGGATCTGGAGATGTTTCTATAGCGTTCGAAGCATTTATCCTTCTTTCAGTTAGTATGAGATCCTCGATAGACCCGGGTCTATCTCCTGAAGAAAGGACTATATTTTTTAGGTTGGTATGATCATAAGAAGGATCATATGCAGAAAGTAGTCCTATGAGCCCTGAAACATGAGGTGTAGACATAGAAGTACCACTAGCATATTCATATCTGTCGTTCATCCAAGTACTGTTGATATCAACTCCTGGAGCAGCTACATGTACACTATTTTCCCCGTAGTTCGAAAAGGACGCTAACTCATCATCTTCATCGGTAGCGGCTACTGATATCACGTTGGTCAGTTCGTAATTAGCAGGGTAGGTCGGTTCTTGATCATTGTTTTCACCGTCATTACCCGCTGCTGCAACCATGGATATTCCGGCATCCCTATGTTCCTCTATGATTTCGTACATCATCTCGCTCCTTCCAGGCCCACCCCAGCTGTTACTAGTAGTCACCACATTAACACCGTTTTCTTTTTGCTCCAAAACATACTCTAGACAGGCAACAGCGTCACCGATGGTTCCAGAACCGCTATCATCGAACATCTTCAAAGCCATGAGACTGACGTTCCAGTTAACCCCTACAACCCCTAATTCGTTATCTCCAACAGCACCTATGGTCCCAGCTACGTGTGTTCCATGGCCGTGGCCATCTATGGGATGATAGGACTCGTTGACCGCGTTATAACCGTGATACCCCTCTTTGTCTTCCCACATGTTTTTAACAAGATCCTCATGGTGATAATCGATACCAGTATCTATGATACCTATCACCACCTCTTCACTTCCGGTAGTCTGATTCCATGCACTCGATGCATCGATCTTATCCATACCCCATAATGAATCGTACCCAGGGTCATCGGGTATGGTGTTTGAAGCAGTATCTTTTGAAGTTGTGTCCTCTGCGAGTTCTATAAGATAATTCGGTTCTGCATATAGGACCTCAGACATCGATGAAAGTCTATTGATGGCTTCTTCTACTGAGATATCCCCTCCGAGAGATATCTCCGCACCGTTTACAGCGGGATAAACACGGGAAGTTCTACCATTGACCTTACTAGCCAGATTATCCGCCTTTTTCTCCAATATCTCTTCAACATCTTTTCTAGAGTCCAATCTTTGATGGATATCCGTATCAAATCTTAGGATAACGCTCTCTGGATCATATTTATCCTTACTATCTTCATTGTTCCTATCTTTTTCTATGTTGAACGAGTTATCATGAATATGATTTTCATCTGAAGCATATAACCAGATACCATAGAGATTGTTCGATATGTCATTGAAACCAACTGTGTTCAATTGTGAATTGCCAAGGTATATACCGAATCGATTAGTATTTGTCACAGTATTATTGATAATAACATTCCTCTCTGAATCATCTATTATAACTCCATCTTCATGGAAACTGACCTCATTGTTCTCCAAAGTATTCATTTCTGATGAGTCCAATCCTATCCCATATTCGTTATTTTCTGATATCGTGTTATTAGATAATCGATTATACTGCGAATTTCGTATAAAAAATGCATGGTCCAAATTTTCTAGGATCGTGTTGTTATTAAGTACATTATTATTAGATGAGAAAAGATAAACTGCTTTTTCATTTTCAAGGATATTATTATTCTTTATATCGTTGATATCGGAACTCCATAGATAAATAGCTTGTATATTATCCTCAAAACCATTCTCGTAGACATGGTTTTCTGTAGACCCTCGTATCTCAAAACCGTATCCATTTCTCAAAATTTGGTTATCCCTGATAACATTACCATGAGAGTCGACTATCTGAAGACCTGAGTTGAGATTATCCTTAAGCAAATTGTTAGAGACAGTGTTATTATCAGAAAAACCCATTTGTATCCCTATACTTACATTATTCAAATCTAGTCCATGTACATCTATGTGCGAACAGTTTGCCAATACTACCTGACTAGCATCTGAGGGGATCTCCCCTTGAGTTTCATTCTTCAGATAATATATCGGAAACCCATCGACAATATTAGTTGTGTCTATTACATGAGTATTCCAGTGTTGAATCGACTGTCCATCGATGAGGATACCACTAGAATTCAAATTATTTTCCTTCAGCAGGTTACCGCTAGATGATGACATAGAAACAGCTTCTTCATTCTTCCACAGTTCGTTATTCACTATACTAATTCCGTTTGAAGATGACATCGATATTCCACTTGCATCGTTTTCAGAGATGTTATTATCTTCGATAGAGATCTTGTTTGATTGATATATGTAGATTCCATGTCTATTGTTGGTATTTCTGCTATCGATGACCTCGTTACTATGGCTGCCATCCCATATTATTATACCTCTATAATGGTCTGAAATGGTCACATTCCGGATATTATTAAAGTTCGAACTTCTGATATTGATCCCATCAGAGCTCTCCGATATATCACTATCCTTGATTGTATTGTTATCCGAATGCTCTAAACGGACCCCGTAAAAACCATTCTGACTAGTGTTGACATTTGATATCGTATTATTGTCAGAAAAACCTAAGAGTAAGCCCACACAAACCTCGCTTAAATTCTGATCTTCGATAGATATCTCAGTACTGTTAGCCAGTATCACCTGTCCTGCATCGACTGGCACCTCTCCTCCCGTATCATTCTTTGAATAGTGGATCGGGGACATATTGACAGTGTTACTGTGGTCTATCTCATGAGTGTTCCAATATTCCTTCGAAGCCCCTTCTAAGAATACGCCATGCCCTTCCAAAGCATTCTCTCTAAGCAGACTGTTTTTTGATTCTGATAAGATCACACCATATCGAGTGTTATTTAGGACCAAATTACTCTCTAATTTGACATTGTCAGAATCCCATATATCGATCCCGTTCTGGTTAACGTCAACGGTATTATTGACCAACTGATTATTGGTAGAGTGCGAAAGGACGAAACCACCGGAATTATCAGAAACACTGTTATTTAAAAAGGTGTTATCCAATGAATCATGGATACTTAGACCCTCTTGATTTCTCTGAAAGGAACTTTTCTTTACTAGATTCATATCGGAGTTCTCCAATACCAGTCCGTATCTGTTGTTCGAACTAGAAACGATATCAACTAAAATATTATCTTCTGAATACGCAAGATGCAGACCTATACATCCATTACTAACATCCAATCCTTGTATTTGAACACCCGTAGTGTTTGCAAGGATCACCTGTCCCGCCGGCGATTGAACACTACCTTCATTTTGGTTTTTAAGATAGTGAACGGGTTCACTATTAACCGTATTTTCGATATCTATTTCATGGGTATTGTAATGATCGAGAATATTACCCTGTATGAACAAACCACATTCCTCCATAGAGTTGCTGGATATCACGGTACTAAAGGTGGAGGTGAGAACTATCCCTCCATCCTCCGAACCCTCGATTATGTTACCGTTTATATGATTCCGTGACGACGACGTTATACTGATGCCTATACTCCCTTCTGAAACTGAATTTTCCTCTAAAATATTACCGTCTGAATGTTGTAAAGTTATACCTTTTTGACTACCCTCTATGGTGTTTGCTGAAATATTATTTTTTTCACTGTTTTCTACTAAGGATATCCCAAACCGATTATCGGTAATAGTGTTATGTCCTAGATTGTTCTCCTCAGTGTTGAAAAGAACCGCACCTTCATCGTTATCCGATATGGTATTGTTATTGATATTGTTATAAATCCCTCCTTCTATGAGTATCCCATTAACTTGGTTTTGTGAAATATCGTTCCCCTCGATTGTGTTGTTCGAAGAACCCCATATATCTAGACCGTTTTCATTTTCTATAAAGATATTATCTTCAATAATGGCATTCTGAGTACTAGATAAAACCAACCCGGCTCCCATAAAGGCTGTTGAATTGTAGATATAGTTCTCCTTTAAGACGAAATGATCATTGACATTCCCAAAATGGACCGCGTGTTTTCCTCCCATCCCATCGAAGGCGTAACCCTGTATCATATATGGTCTGTTTTCTGTACCTTCTCCCGGCCAGCCGTACATATCAGCATATTCTTTAAGTTCCGTATCATTATTGACCGTTATCCTGGGATGATTTTCAAAATCTTCAAGTTTGGAATCTTTACTCTCTGAGAATTCTGAGACTTTCTGGTTTATAGAAATATCATCAATCCGAGTTGGATCATTAGTATAAGACGTTTCCATCTTGGTACCAAGAGGGGGAGATATTATTTCCTCTATTGATCTCCCGTAATCTCTCCAGTAGGGTATCTCATCTGATACCTCTACATTTGTTCTTTCATGATAGTTTCTTTCTGGTTTAGATGATGTGTTCTGGTTTGATAACTTCTCATCTCTAGATGTGTCCAATGACAAATAAGACCTATCAGTATCATAGGTATAAAACCCTGCATTAAATAAGCTAAACAATAACAAAAATATAATCACAACGCAAAGAAAATCATTCCTATCCATGTTTTTCTCTCAATAATCCTATTGAAACATTCTAGACTTATAATTTTCCCAAACCCCTAACCCTTTAATCATAAACAAAAGATGTATATATGGATTACATATAGATGCCAGTAGGAAACAGATCATGAACCTGGACAGTTTGTTCAACCCAAAAGGTGTGGCAGTGGTTGGTGCTTCAAATAAAGAAGGCAAAGTCGGCAACGCTATCATGAAATCTATCACTAAAAAGTTTGATGGGCAGGTCTATCCTATCAATATCAAAGAAAATGATGTTATGGGGATCCAGGCACACAGTTCTGTGAAAGAGGTCGGGGATGAGATCGATCTAGCTATAATAGCCATCCCCGCTAAATTCGTCCCTCAGAGCATCAAAGAGTGCGGTGAAAAAGGCATAGAGAACGTGATCATAGTTACCGCAGGTTTTAGAGAAGCCGGTGAGGTAGAACTGGAAGAAGAGGTCGTTGAAATAGCTAGAGAACATGGAGTGAGGTTCCTCGGTCCTAATTGTTTGGGCATCTACAATTCTAAGAATGGATTGGATACAATCTTTAACCCTCCAGAAAGACAGTCCCGTCCTAAAAAAGGCTCTGTTGCTTTTCTGTCTCAAAGTGGGGCATTCGGTGCTGCGATGTTGGATTGGTTCTCTGAAAGAGACATAGGTATAAGCAAATTTGTCAGTTATGGAAATAGAGCCGACCTGGATGAAGCGGACTTCATAGAGTATATTAGTGAAGACGATGAAACCGAGCTCATCACATATTATATTGAAGGGCTAAAAGACGGGAGGAAGTTCATGGAAGCTGCAAAAAAGTGCAGCAAGCCTATCATTGCATTGAAATCCGGTAGAACAAGTGCTGGTTCATCCGCTGCGGCATCTCATACAGCATCCCTAGCAGGTAAGGACGAGGTGTACGATGCAGCTTTCAAGCAGTCTGGAATTTTACGGGTGAAATCTGTGCGAGAGCTAGTTGTGATATTAAGAGCTCTTAGAATTCAACCAAAAGCGAAAGGTGGCAAAATTGGAATTGTAACTAACGGCGGTGGTGTCGGTGTCATGTGCGCCGATTCTCTCGTTTGGTCAGGGTTGGAATTAGCTGAATTCACAAAAAAAACAAGAGCGAATTTCAAAGAAGCTGTCGAATCCGGTAAGATTCCAACCCATTCCTCATTTAACAATCCCGTAGATATAGTTGGAGACGCAACTTCTGAAAGGTACAAGATCACAATGGATATCGTTTTGAAAGACGAAAACTTAGATGCGTTGATAGTCGTATTCCTTTTCCATTCACCAGCTATCGGTGAAGATATAGTGTCTAAAACCGTAAGCATGAAAAAGCACGGCAAGCCCATAGTAGCTATAGCTCCAGGTGGGAAATTTAGCCATATGATGAGTCAGAAACTCGAAGACCAAGGGATACCTGTTTATGAGACACCGGAGGATGGAGTCGCAGCAGTCAACGGATTGGTGAAGCTTGGTGAAGGATATAGGGAAAGAGATATCTTATGTGATTGACGTTCAAACACTTTTTTTATCTCCCCATATCAGTTTGTGCAGTTGCGGGAGAACTCTGACGTCGATACCGTCTTCTATAACCCACTCCGCTAGGTCTTTCAATTCGATGCCGTGAACAGGCTGGAAAACTATCTCAGAAGGCGGGTCTAGCTTTTTAATCGTTTCTTTAGCGAAATCGTAATCATCTTTATCGGCTATAACGAATTTGAGTACGTCAGTGGTTTTTAAAAAGTCGATGTTCTCATCCCTCATCTCTCCACACATACCGGATGAAGGTGTTTTGTAATCCATAGATATGTGGACATCCGCTTTAGATATCTGTTCTATATCCAAGGATCCGTTGGTCTCTATGGAAATTTCATATGTTTGGCCCAGTACATCTACAAGATCCAGTAGATCATCCTGCATCAGTGGTTCTCCACCGGTTATACAAACTCTCTTCACCGGATAATCACGTATCTGGCTCTTGATTTCTTGAACGGTATATTCTTCCCCAGCTTCCCATGCATACTTTGTATCACACCACTCGCATCTCAGATTACATCCTGAGGTGCGGATGAATATGGTGGGTAGTCCTATCTGGGTACCCTCTCCCTGCAGTGAATAAAATATCTCGTTGATCTTCATAAGAACTTAATCCTGATAACTAATAAATATATTCTTGCTTCCAAAAACCTTATTTTGAGAGGGAGCTACTATATTTTGAGAACATGAAGGTAGGATTCGTTATCAACCCGATCGCCGGGATGGGAGGTAGAGTCGGTTTGAAAGGAACAGACGGTGTTTACGAAGAAGCTGTGGAACGTGGAGCTGAACCAGTAGCTCAAGAAAGAGCTGAGAAAGCACTAAGGAATATCAAGAGTGGTCATCAATGGTACACGGCAGAAGGCACGATGGGTGAAGATTCGCTCAAAAAGATCTTCCCTAAAGATGAAATAAATGTCGTCTACGAACCACCAAAAGATGATATCGGGGAAACGATATCCAACGATACTCACAAAGCTGTAAGAGAGTTTTTAGAAGCAGGGGTGGAATTGATAGTGTTCTGTGGGGGGGATGGGACCGCTAGGGACGTATTTGAAGAAGTTGGAACGAAGTTGCCGATATTGGGGATCCCTGCCGGTGTTAAGATGCACAGTGGGGTGTTCGGTGTCAATCCGGAATCTAGTGCCCAATTGTTCAACGATTTTGTTGAAGGGGAGGCTGATGTCGGCACAGTTGAGATCATGGATCTAGATGAGGATAGGTATAGGGAGGGTACTTGGGAGATTAAGTTACACGGAGAAGCCAAGAGTATCTACGAACCACACTACATTCAGTTAGGTAAACAGAGTTTCAGGTCTGTGGAAGAAGACGAGATGAAGTATGAGATCGCCAGTTACATTATCGAGGAAATTGAATACTATCCAGATCATATCTTCGTGCTGGGTCCCGGTTCAACTACAGCCGAGATCCAGAAGGTTTTGGACATAGATCATACGATACTAGGTGTGGATATCTTGAAAAACAAAGAAATAGTCCAGCTGGACGTGACTGAAAAAGACATATTGGAGGGCGCTAAAGATGCTGCAGGTATCAAGATAGTAGTTTCCATGATAGGTAACCAGGGTTTCTTTTTGGGACGGGGGAACCAGCAGATCAGTCCGGAGGTCGTTAAGAGAGCTGGATTGAACAATATCTACATATTAGCGACCCCGACCAAATTGAAGAAAACGCCTTATCTTAGAGCAGATACCGGTGATGAAGAACTTAACGAGATGATCCGAGATAAGGGTTATATGAAGGTGGTCAGAGCGTTCAGGGAGTACAGGTTGGTAAAAGTTCAAGCATAATATTGATCTAATCAGGAATGATCGCGTTTGACCCGTTTAGACACCTCTTTTACCGGGAGGATCAAACCGACGACGATAAGTACTCCTGCTCCGAAGAAAAATGCCATGCTTATTCCGAACGAATCGGCTAGAAAGCCGAGTATTGGGGCTATCACGATACCTACTACCGAGCGAAGTTGGTTATGCCCGCTCAAGAGTGTCGCTCTAGTGTTTGGCTCTATTATATCACCTAGATAACCCACCACCATCGGTTTTCTCAGGTTGTATAAGGTGAATAAAAAGAAAAATGCGGCGATAGCAAGGAAAGCTATATCGAAATGAAGAAATAAAGCGACAGCTAAAAACGCAGAAGCCATTATGAAGTACAGGAGATTCAGAGCTTTCGATATATTTCCAGTTTTTTCCATCAAGGACGCTGATTTTCTAGAAGAGACAAAACTGTTCATGTAGACGAAAAAATATACTACACCTACCATTATTGCAGTTCGCTGGTCCTGATTTTCGATGTATAACAGGAAAGGTAAACTGACTGCGAAAGTATGCACTATGGGTGAAAGGTAATCTTTGGATATCTTAAAGAAAGAATCGTAGATCGAAGCGTTGACCATCATCTTGCCGAGTTCGGGACGATCGAAAAATTGCCTAAAACTATCTTTCAGATGTTTTATAGTGCTCTCAAAAGAAACACCAGAAGGCTCCCCATCGAGGCTTTTTGGATAACTGAGCATCAAAAAGAAAGCAAGCATATAAGGGAATACTGTAACAAGGAATACGATATTGTAACTCTGGAAGTAGTAAACGATTACTCCGGCAATGACCGCTGAGACCGCCGAACCCAATCGAGAGGCTGATCTAGTCTTCCCATAATATTCGACTTTTTTACCCGACATATCTTCTTTATCTAGATGTTCCATTATCATAGATTTATGAGTGCCAGAACGGAAAGTTTCACCTAAAGCGAATAACAGCATTGCCGGGATAAAGAGTAAGAACGAACTGAATTGATAAAATATGATAAACGAGAATATATAGGAAGCAAAAGCCGTCGCCATAGCCCTTCTTCTCCCGGTTAGATCGGCAATTATCCCCGTAGGAGTCTCCATCAATAATGTCGACGTTTCACGAATCGAAATCAAAACCCCTATCTGGAAATAATTTAATCCGTTAGCCCAAAAGAAAAGGTAAAGAAATGGCTCGAAAAACCTGAGATTCTTTAAAAACCCATATGATGAGAATCTAAGAAGCATAACTTTTTTAGCGTCCCACATCAGATGAAGGTATTATCAAAGAATAAATAAATTTATTGATGGTTTACAAAGATAGACTGTATATGGTAAAAATTCACTTTCTAAATCTAGAAACTATGTGCTCTTCCATGAAGTCCCCGAGTTTATCACTCTGCTTCTTAATAACCGGATACTGAAAAAGGGGTGGAATCAAAACTACGATCGTAGCCGCTAATAGGTATCCAGCGATTATATCCGTGAGATGATGATAGCCCATAAAAATCCTAGAGTAAGCGATGATAACCGCTGCAGTGGAAAGGATAGAGAAATAAAGATAGTCGTGTTCCATTTTTCTGTATATATAATACGACACATAGAGTCCTATGAAAACTGCAAAAGACATCGTTGCATGACCACTTGGGTAAGCAAAACCTGATCTATAGACTAAATAGGTAGTGGGTCTAGGTCTAGCTATAATCAACTTCAAAAGTGGGTAAGATAGAGAAGAAACTGTAACCGTCGACAGATAAGTTAGCGCCTGATGATAGGATTTCTCCTTTATGAAATAAATCATACCGAGAAAAAAAGTGAAATATATAGGTATATCTGTATAGTCAAAAATTATCGTTATGCTTATGGGAAGTTTTTCTACATGACCGACTAAAAAGTGTAGTATCGAAACGTCGATTGAATCGGTCGAACCATGAACTACTAACCCAGTTAAGATGATGAATGAAACCGCGAATAACAAAGCAAGTATGAAATTTCTATTTTTACAAAGTTTTTCAGAAGAGGTTTCTTTCATCAACCGTTCAACACATATTTCAGATTTAAATCTTTACCCTGCTTATAAGAATAAACCTTATAACGATCACGAGAATGAACATATGAACATATATGGATATCAGGTTAAAAGAGATATCTCTCGAAGATATAGATGAATATGTTGAGATCCCAATTACATTCGAGGTCAACCGTATATATGATGTCAGGCTGATCCATCAGGGTCTGGGTGGTATCAAGCTGGTAGAGAAGGAGCTCGATGAAAGCTACATGAAGGATTATGGTGACGACTCAGATATAAAAAGGTTGCAAAAAGAGTTCGACACGACTAATTGGGGCTTTTTCACCGCTTTGTTTGAAAACGAGGTGGTAGGAGGGGTGATCATCGCTTACGATACAGAGGGTGTTAACATGCTGTCAGGTCGTAACGATATAGCCGTTGTTTGGGACATAAGAGTTCATCCAGAATTCAGGGGCAAAGGGATCGGGCATAGTTTGTTTCAAAAGGCCGTAGAGTGGTCCAAAAAAAGAGATTGTAAACTTTTGAAGGTTGAAACACAGAACGTCAACGTTCCAGCCTGTAATTTCTACGTTAAAGAAGGATGTAGGTTGGGATGCGTCGATAGATACGCTTACATGGGGGAAGAAAATTTATCTCACGAAACCATGCTGATTTGGTATCTTGGGTTAGAATAGAGGTGGACGGAAGTGAAAGATGAATACACCATAATTTCCAAAGGTGAAAACATACTACTGAGAGATGGGGTAGAATCCGACGTTGAAATATATGTTGGTTGGTGGGATGAGGGTGAGTGGCAGGAGTACGATGCTCCATGGGAGGTGGAGAAAGAGGATATGTCCAAGGATAAAAGAAGAAGATCATTTCGGAATCTTTACATGGAAGAAAAAGAACATCCTCGAAAGAGAGCATTGATATCGACTACAGATGGTATCCCAATAGGATGGGTTAATAGATATTCAGATAAGGAAGATCTTGATCTCTGGTACGTAGGTATAGATATATGCGAAGATGAATATCTAGGAAAAGGATTTGGTACAGAGGCTCTTCAATTATGGATCGATTATTTACTAGAATACTCCGATATCCATAAGATCGCTATTCGAACCTATTCATACAACTCACGGATGCAGAGGGTAGCAGAGAAACTTGGATTCGTTGAGGAGGGAACAGAAAGAGAGATCAAAAGGTGGGGAGGAAAATATATCCATAGGATCGGATACGGTCTTTTGAGGAGAGAATGGGATGAGTAAAGTAAAAATCAAATGATCACCATGATTATAGATAAATTCGTAGATATGTTCGATCAGATCTTTGCCGAGTTGATAAGAGTAGTGAATATTTTTAGGTTTTATTTTTCTAATCTACTCCCTTCAAATTTCTTTGTTATCCCATTTACTATTCTTTGTGGACTCTTTACTATTTTTGTAATGATGATCATAATTGTAATACTTATCCTTATCAAAAAAGAATTCATACGTTCATCTACTAAAAAATGTCCTTACTGCAACAATAGAATTCCTAAAGACGCAGTTTGGTGTAAACACTGTAAAAGAGACATTACTGAATACTGAATAACTTTAAAATATTCTGTAAGCTACTCAGATACCTTGTAGAGAGTTCTCCCATCTCTCTAAGTCATTTTTACCACTGATCTGGTGGGGGTTTTGGTGGAGTATTCTGTGAAGATCGTCCAGTTGATTTAGAGGATCCTCTCTTCAGTTTCACTGCAGTACCATATGCAAGTATCTCCGCTCCGCCCTTGGTTATCTGAGAAGTCATAAATCTTACGTTAACGATGGCATCAGCCCCCAATCTCTGAGCATCTTGCACCATCCTCCCAATGGCTTCTTCTCTTGCATCAGTCATAAGATCGGAGTATGCTTTTAGTTCACCACCGAAGATGTTCCTTATGCCCTGTGTAAAATCTCTCACAGCATTTCTTGCTCTCACCGTGTTACCTCTAACAAGACCTAAATCCTCTACGATCTCATCATCTGCTATTTTATCTGTATTAGTTATCCGCATGGTTCATTATCGAAAGGAGAGGTATTTAAAATTTGGTTTTTTAATATTAGTAAAGGTCACTTTCGATGTCCTGAACTGTCATTAAATATATTAAAAACTAGGGGTATTACATTGAAAATCGAGGCATATCCATGAAAAATTCAAATATCAAAGAACTGGTCGAACGGCATGAGAATTTAAGAGAAAGAGGTATCAATCTTGTTGCTTCCGAGAATCACATATCAGATGATGTGAAAAGGGCATTATCTTCGGATCTAGCGGGTAGGTACCATTCAACCTATTATGGAGGTACAAAGCCCGCCCGAGAGATCTTGGATACTACGAAAGAACTAGCTGAAGAGCTGTTCGATGTAAAACACGCTTTGATCAAACTGATTTCAGGTAATCTATGTGATCTAGATGTATTGTTTTCTTTCACAGACCCCGGTGATCAGATAGCTATGATGGATTATACAAACGGCGGATATCCACTAGGTTTAAAAAAGTTCGATAGGAGAAGGGTATCTTTACCTGTCAAAGATGGTACTTATGAGATCGATGTGGAAAAGGCTAAAGAAGTGTATCGAAAAAATGATGTGAAACTTACCATACTTGGCTCTTCTTACATCCCATTTCCGCACCCTGTCGAAGAAATCAGAGCACTAGCTGATAAACACCTGGATTCACATGTTTGTGTATTCGATGGTTCCCATGTTCTAGGTTTAATAGCTACTGGAGCCTTTCAGGACCCTCTTGAAGAAGGAGCAGACGTTTTGATCGGCAGTACTCATAAGTCTTTTTACGGACCTCAAGGTGGGATGATCCTAACAGATTCTGAAGAGTACGTTAAGATGCTTCGCAGATACATAGAGATCGACCTTGACACGGGAATAGGTCTTATAGATAACCCACATGTAAACAGGATAGCTGGTCTGGGCATAGCTATGGAAGAACTACTGGATGATGAGGGATATGGTGAACGGGTTGTTAAGAACGGTAAAGCACTAGGTAGGGCTTTAGACGAATCAGATGTCCCTATGAAATTCGCCGAGAAAGGTTACACCGAATCCCACCAGATATTCTTGGATCTAGATAAGGAAGAAGCTATGAAGTTTTGCAAGATGTTGGAACGGGAGGATATATTCATAGATATAACGGGTAGGATGGGTGTAGCCGAGGTCACACACAGGGGATTGGGTCCTGAAGATATGAATCAGATAGCTGAGAAAATATCGGATATTTATAAAAGGTTTAATATGAGAGGCTTATAGGGGTTTATGGTGCTTAAGATGGGCAAAAAGATAACTGTTCCGGAAGATGTAGATTCGGTTGCATTGAGATTTCTCGATCTCCAGGGTAGGGTCAGAGAGATACGTATAATGCCAGATATGTTGGGTGTTATACTTGAGGACGGTATGAGTTTTGACTCCTCAAATGTAGGTTTTACAGATGTTTCAGAGAGTGATATGGTCGCTGTTCCTGATCCGGATAGTTGTAGAGTTTTAGAGTATGATGAAGAAAAAGTGGCAGTTTTCTTATGTGAAATGCACTGGCCCGATGGAAGCATGTTCAAAGGAGACCCCCGAAATCTATTGAAAAGCACTCTCAATGATTTGAAAGAAAAGGGTATAAATGTTAGAGTCAAACCAGAGTACGAATTTCATCTTTTGGATAAGGAAACTAAAGAACCTATAGATTCTGGTAGATATATTGATGGACGGAGTGAATACACCAGTATCATAGGGGATCTTACTAGATTGACTAGGAAGTTAGACATGAAAGTTGAAAAGATACATCATGAGGCAGGTGCGGGTCAATTTGAGATAGAGCCCATGCCATATGATAGCACCTTGAAGGCAGCGGATGACTTTGTTTTCGTAAAAGATTTAGTTAAAAGAGAAGCTGAAAAATATGGGGCTATCGCTACCTTTATGCCCAAACCAGTGATGGCTGATGCAGGCAATGGAATGCACGTGCATCTATCCCTTATGAAAGATGGGGAATATCTGTTTTCACCAGATGAGTTGAACGAGGAGGCTAAAGGGTTTATAGGAGGGGTACTCGATCATGCTAAAGCCCTCTCAGCAGTGTGTTGCCCCACTGTAAATTCCTATAAAAGATTGATACCAGGTTACGAAGCCCCAGTTTATATCTCATGGGGTGGAGAGAATAGAAGCGTATTGGTGAGGATACCCGCCTATGGAAACGAAGAGGAATCTAAAGGCAGGGTGGAATTTAGAGCAGGAGATGCCTCCACTAACATCTACCTCATGTTGAATTCCTTGATCAAAGCGGGTATAGACGGGATGGAAAAAGGTTTAGACCCTGGTAAAGAAGTAAGGGATGACCTTTTTAAACTAGACGAGGATAAGATACGGGAAAGGGGTATAGAACTACTGCCAGAAAGTCTCGACGAAGCTTTAGATGAGTTGGAAAAGGATGAATTGATTTCCGATTCTCTTGAAGAATCTTATGAACATTACCTTAGACTGAAAAGATCCGAAAGTAGAGATTACAAAAGGACGGTCACGGACTGGGAACTAAAGAAATACCTTGAGTTCTGACCACCCTAAAGTTAATATTATAAGATTACCTCGTTATATCATGGTCGAGACTACCAAAGTTGAAGGTGAAAAAAACGAGCACGATGTCAAAATATTCACACTTAGTACATGTGGATGGTGTAAAAAGACTAAAAAATTGTTGGAAGAAGAAGGCGTCGAATACGAATATGTCGATATCGATCTTTTAGAGGGAGATGATCGAAAAGAGATCATGGAAGAGTTCAAAGAATATAATCCAAAAAAGAACTGTCCAACAATTGTGGTCGATGAAGGTGAAACGGTGATAGTAGGCTACATGGAAGACAAAATAAGGGAAGTGCTGTTTTGATGAAGTCTGAAGAAGAGATGCTGGAGTATGTGAAGAAAGATGCTGAAGAGAACGGGTATTACGTATGTCCTGATGAAGGTCTGTTGCAGGACTTGATAAAAGGCATGGTGGAAAATGAAAAAAGGTACGGTTACGCAAGTTGTCCATGCAGACCAGCAAGTGGTGTAAAACAGTACGATGTAGACATAATATGCCCCTGTGAATACAGGGATGCTGATGTAAATGAGTACGGAATGTGTTACTGTGGTCTTTTCGTTTCTGAGGAGGTATATGAAGATCCTTCTAAACTAGGGCCAATACCAGAAAGAAGACCCCAATCTATAATCGATGCAGGTTTGGAAGCTAAAGAAGAGAGGGGAGAGGAGGAAGTGGAACACGCTACTGAAGAAAAGGAAGATGTCAAAGTCTGGAGATGCACTGTTTGTGGTTATCTAGCTGCTAGAGAAGAGCCACCGCCGATATGTCCTATATGTAAAGCGAAAGCAGAACGTTTCGTGGAATTTGAATCGGGTTGATCAAGGTATCAAAGTATCAAAGTATCAAGGTTTACCCTTGGACTCTCCTCTCACTATACCCGATGCTACGATATGACTCATCCGGATTGGTTCAGGGATCCTACCTCGGATAGTGAACAATTTGATGATCCTTTCAACCTCTGAGATGGTACTACCTTCTACCTGCACAAAGATCGGTTTGTGTTCGGTTTCTATCTTGTATATCTTGCCTGATTTAATCTTTTTGTACTTATCCCTCCATCCTGGAAGGTGCTCTTTCATGGCTCTTTTAATACTTTCAAAATCAGGTTCGTCTCTAGAGATACTCACTGCAGGTATACCCGTTTCTTTCCAAAGTTTCTTCAAATCGATCAGATTGAAACCTCCTAATGCGGCACCGTCGGTTAAGACCATATAAGGTTGATCAGCGAACCTCGAAGATGATATCATCTGAATAAGTTTATCAGTTGCATCTACACCATCGACCTTGACTCTAGTTGATAAAATCCCTTCCAGGTAATTAGGTGCTCGAACTATGCTGCCAACAACTAAAACATCATCATCTTTGAATTCGAACGGTGCATCATCGATACCTATTACCCTCAATTTCTGTTTCAAGCTGATCACCTATATTAAAGAGAGATCCCCGGTTATTTTATCCACTAAGTTGTTAGGTCCGGGACCTATACCCAGACAAGTAACAGTACCGGGTTCTACCTCGGTCATACCTGCGTCCCTGACAAGGCAAGTGGTCAATCCCTCCTTCTCCGCCATCTTATTCAAAAACTCCATATGTTCCAGGTCATCGCATTTCACGACCACTTTCTTTTGCCCCTCCCGATACCACTTTCTAAAATAATCATTTTTTTCTTTGCTTTCGAGCGCACATTTCACTGCTGCATGAGATACCTGAACAGCCAATTTACCCGGAGATAGTTTCAAATTTCGGGGGACTACCAATACCATCTTGTGATCAAAACTCATCTTTACCACTTAGTAAAGTTCCTCCGCCCTCATCTTTTCCAATTCTTTTAGTCTCTCATCGACCTCTTTCAATTCTTTTTGAGCCCTTTCTTTTTTCTTTTGATAATGATTTCTTATACTTTTAGCCTGAGCTTTGCTCTTCTTCTTTGCCTCTTTTATCTGGTACTTCAACTGCTGTCGTCTTCTAGCGAGTTTCTGCATCTCGTGGAGTAGGTCCCTCTCATCTTCGAACTCTATGTCCTCGGGTCCAGGTTCTGGAGGTTCCGGTCTTTCTAATTTAGGATGAAGCCATCCCATCCACTGATAAGCACCCCTGTACCAACCAACCCAGAAGAAAAATATTGTGATCGAGATCAACATCAGCCATATGTTCTCTGCAACAAAATAACCCATCTGATCCGGTTCTACGGGTATAGAGCCTAAAAAAAACCCGTTCAGGATTGTTATAACTATGCTCATCCCCATGCCCAATGTGATCCTATACAGCATGTCGAACTCTTTATCTAGTTCTCCCTTCCTTGGGAAAAGAGCGTTGACCAGCATGAAACCTGGTAGGAAGAATATGAACAATGTAGCTACGATGATTCTGAGTATCATCTTTTCAGTAATAATCAAGGTTTTTATAAAAAGTTTATTGAGACGATTCAGTCGAACTCGTCATATATCTCTCCAAGCAGTTCTTCTAAAATATCTTCAAGTGTGATGATGCCGTCAAATTTACCAGCTTTACCAACTACGACAGCCATGTGTATCCTGTTCCGCCGCATAATTTCAAAAACATCTGTGATCTCATCTTTATTACTAACATAGAATGGATCTTCACCTATAAAATCACTTATCTTAGCTCCGGAACTGGATAAAAGATCCTTGCTGTATAGGATGCCGATGACCTCATTGGTTCCATGTTTTGTTACCGGCACCCTAGTGAAACCGTGCTCTTTTATGAACTCCTTACCCTCATCAACACTCAATTTTCCATCTATCACGAATGTATCCTCTTTGGGGACCTTTACCTCTTTTACTTTAACATCACCGAACCAGAATACTTGGTGTAAGATATCTCTCTCTATCTCTTTAATTACGCCTTCCCTCTCCAAAATAGACGCTAGTTTTCTAACGTCGGATTCAGAAACTTGCATATCCTCATCCTTTGTCTTACCCCCTACCAGATCTATGAGAAAATCAGATGTTCTATCCAATACCTGTATCAGGGGACCCATTATTATAGAAAGATAATATATCATCTTAGCGTTTATCTGGCTGAAATGTTTCTTATTCTTGATTGCAAAACCCTTAGGCGTTATCTCCCCAAATACGAGTAGGATGATAGTTAAAAGACCCACCGCCAAGGAAACACCCCAGTTACCGATAAAATCATACGCTAACACGGTAGCGATCGATGATGCAGTAACATTAACAAGATTATTTCCTATGAGTATCGTTATTATAGTTTCATCCATGTTAGACCTGAGCTTGTAAATTATCTCCGCATTTTTTTCATTATCTATCCTCATATTTGCGATATCCACTTTAGATAAAGAAGTTAAAGCTGTTTCAGAACCTGAAAAACGTCCGCTCAGGTAAACCAATATGACCAGTGCGATTAAGTATACAACCGTCATCCAATCCATTTAATTTCACTCTTTTTAATCGATGATAAATTCATAATTAGCTTATTATTATAGTTTACTTAATAGGGGATTTAAATAATCTCTGCCTTATGGCCTTCAGGTTTCAGTTATCTCTTTAATCAACATATCTAGCTGGTCAGATTCTATTGTAACATTGATCCCACCAAGTGGTTGGTCTTTATCGGAAAGGTTTACTTTAATGTTGCAAGAAGCTTGTTTCGAAAGTGTGAAAGAACATTTATCGCCTGTTATACGTTCTACAAGATAACTACGAACGGTATCCCTGATTTTCATATTCTCTATTATTTCGGCAAAGGTCTCTAGAGAAGTGGACTCTCCAACGATCTCTTTATCTTTGACTTCCCAAACAGCTTCTGGGAAGATCTTGCTCATGCAAGTTTTTATTTTGTCGATATCTTCCGTCGGGTATATCGGGGTTTTGATCTTGACTTTTACATCGATATGTTCTGGATACATCTTGAATACTCTGATGAAGCGGTATATAAAAAACTTTGTGTTTTATATGATTTTAAAAGAAAATACTTTTAAATGTAAGCAATATACAGAATTTATAGGGCTCATAGTCTAGTTGGTCATGACGTCGCCTTCACATGGCGGAGGTCGCCGGTTCGAACCCGGCTGAGCCCATTATAAAATTTTATATTTTTAATGAGATAAGAGAATGCTTCAGCATTCTTGAGAACCCATTTTTTCACAAAATCCACGATACTCAATATTTATAAACCAAACATACCCTATTTCTTCTTGATATCATGAAAACTATAGGTTTGATAGGCGGTATGAGTTGGGAATCAACTCTTGAGTATTATCGGATCATAAATGAAGAAATGAAAAAAAGGGTCGGTGAAGATCATTCCGCTGAATTGGCTATATATTCCTTTGATTTTTACGATATCATAAAGTTCCAGGAAGAAGAAGAATGGAAAATACTAGAAAACATGATGGTGAAAGCAGGGAAGGGATTGAAAGATACTGGAGCAGACTTTTTGCTGATCTGTGCTAACACCATGAACAAGATGGCTGATGAAGTAGAAAAAGGAGTAGGTTTACCTGTTTTACATATTGGAGATGCTACCGCGTGGGTCATCAAAGAAAAAGAAATGGACACCGTCGGTCTGATCGGCACTAAATACGTCATGGAAGGTAAATTTTACAAGAAAAGAATGAAAGAAAAGCATGATATCGATGTACTGATACCCAGGGAACATAATAGGGATAAGGTCCATGACATCATCTACAATGAACTCTGCCAGGGAGAAGTTAAAACATCCTCGAAAAAAGACCTTTTAGAAATGATCGATGAACTACTAGACCGTGGAGCACAGGGCATAATTTTAGGGTGTACTGAGATACCACTATACATCACACAAAAAGAAGTCGGTAGTCCTTTATTCAATACCACTAGAATCCATGCTGAAGCCGCTGTAGATTATGCTTTAGAGGATGATTAGAACATAGCTAACTCTAAGAACCAACTCTAAGATATCTTTCTGAACAATATCTCATAATCTTCTTTATCCATGGGTCTAGGGTTACTCTCATTGGAAAGGTTATCAACAGATATCTTTGCCAATTCTTCGATATCACTATCTCTAACACCTATCTTATCGACGCTTGGCATATCCAATCTCTCGTTTAACTTTTTGATCCCTTCTACGGCTTTTTGGACTCCCTCTACAGCGTCTTTAAATTCACAGCCCATCAATTCAGCCACCTTAGCATATTTCTCGGTACAATATTCTCTGTTGTAATCCATAACATAGGGGAGGATCATAGAATTGCACAGTCCATGAGGTGCATCGTAGGCCCCACCTAAAGATTCGGCCATACAGTGGACGGATGCCACGTCGGAGTGGTTGAAGGCGGCTCCAGCTATGGTACTACCCAAAAGCATTGCGGCCCTTGCTTCGATGTCGTCGGGTTCTTTGACAGCCTTTTCGATAGTTTCTAAAATAAGTTCCATCGAGTATAGAGCAAAACAGTTCGAAAAGGTAGTTGCATTCCTGGCGGTATAAGCTTCTACAGCATGCGTGAAAGCATCCATACCTGAGTAGGCCGTCAAGTCTTCGGGTAAACTAGTAGTTAATTTCGGGTCTAAGATGCTTAGATCGGGTGCGATAAATGGACTTCTAATACTCTTTTTTAGGTTAGAATCGCTGTCCGTAATCACGGAAGAGAACGTGACTTCACTGCCCGTCCCAGCTGTAGTTGGTATCGCTATAAACGGTAAGATCTCTCTCTCTACCGTATCACTTCCATAATAGTCCCCTACGTCCTTTCTTCCCCCGCTCAGCAGTACCCCGATACCTTTTGCACAATCGATAGGACTACCACCGCCAAGCGCTATGATGACCTCAGGGTCAAAATCTCGAGCTATTTCCGCTCCTTCTTCTACGTGAAAATCTTTTGGATTAGATTCAATATCCGAATAAACCTTAAGATCCATATCCCACAGTTTCGATTCCACTTTATCTAAAATACCAGTTTTCTCGATGCCCTCGTCCGTTACGATGAGTGCTTTATTAAAATAATTCAGTTTTTCACTTAAAATATCTATCTTTCCGACACCATATTCCAATTCAGTTGGAAATCCAAACCTGAAATCTTTCATAATATCTTTCATGGGATTACACCTCATATTCAAATACCTAAAAACTTATTTAATGATATTGATAGGGCTTAAGTTGATTTTTCATCGAATAAATTGATGTGATTTCGCTGATTAAAAAAACCAGGCCCTAACCGATTTGCTTGGCAGGTACTCCAGCCCACTTTTCATCCTTTGGCACATCCTTATTGGCCAACGAATTATTGTAAAGCATCCCTTCGACCGTTGTAGAGGGGAGTACGGTAGAAAATCCACCGACGAAAGCCTTAGACTTGATCGTAATTTTTCCTTCTTTATAATCGTAACCACCTTCGTCACTGGGGACTATAACATGAGCCATCAACCTACACCCCCACCCTAGAAAAGCACCGTTTTCGATCGTTATCTTTTTAGGGTTCAATGGATCGAAAACGCACTGAGGATTTATCCAGGCATCTTTACCCACATCCATCCCTGTTCTTCTTAAAAGCCAGTTTTTCAGCCTACCAGGTGGTAAGGGGGAACATATGATATTGATTATTATATAGTTATATATCAGATGGATCCTTCCAATCACTTTGTATATACCTGTTGGTTTTTTCATATTCAAGTCGATCACAATACATTCGATTAAAGACATAAGGTCTGATTTAACCTTTCCTGGCAAAACGTCCTTAAAATGTCCTTGATTTAAAATCATAAGAAGATGTTAATTGTTCTTACTTCAGTAAACATGCACAATAGTTATATCCTAGCAAGTCAAAAATAGTACTCGTTAGAAGATGAGGAAACATGAAATGATGATAAACTACATCATCCAATACAAGTTCGAAATTGATACTTTTTCAGGTATTTTAATATATGGAGAGACCAATCCGTATCGTAAATCAAAGATGGTGTGAAACAGATGTCAAAAGGTCAGATAGTCACGATTGGTGGTAATCTAGATTTCTTTCCAGGGGAACCTATAATAGAAGAATTTTTAAAAAGGATCAGGGACAATTTAGATCACTCACCCACCCTCGGAATCATCCCATCAGCCAGTTTGAATCCTATAAGGACTGGAAAAAAATATTCACATCTCTTCAAATCAGGTGATACCGAAACTAAAATCATCTATCCCGAAGACCGAGAAGAAGCGAACAAAGAGAGCATGATAAACGAAATCGATGAATGCGATGCTTTTTTCTTCACAGGTGGAAATCAACTTAGGATCACTTCTTTGTTGGGTGGAACTGAATCATTGAATGTTATAAAAGATAAATTTCAAAATGGAGCTTTCATAGGCGGCACCAGCGCGGGTTCGGTCTGCCTGACTAGAACTATGATCGCCTACGGTAAAAGCAAAGATTCTCTACTGCATGGAAAAGTAGAACTATCCCCAGGACTCAACATAATAGAAGATGCGGTCATCGATACACACTTTACCGCCCGGGGTAGATTCCCAAGATTGATTCACGTAGTTACGGAGCATCCTGGGATCCTAGGTGTGGGTTTAGGAGAAGATACCGCAGCTTTCTGGGATTTAGAAAAGAAAGATTTCTTTGTTATAGGTTCTCGAAATATCGTAGTAGTAGATGGAAAAGAGATCGGGATATCTAACATCCCCCACATAAAATATCGAGAGCCCATCTGTGTAGAAGGTATCAGAGTCCATATATTAGGAAACGGGTGGGGTTATGACCTGTATAAACATAAACCGTATTACGATGAAAAATTTGAAGGGACTCATCCAGAGGATTGGTAATTTAATTATTCCTCCTGATGTTGAAAGGTTTTAGACGATGGTTATCACCATTTTTTGATAATATATTCGATATGTCTTCAGATGTCATATCCAAATCCGCAAATATCAGTTTGTCACCTATATCTCTATTTTCCAACGCAAACTCTACAGCTTTGAACTTATTTGGTATCGTGATTGGGGTATTTCCACCATTATCTAAAACACCCCTTGCAATTAAATTGCATATATCACCTTCGTTTCTACCTCTCATCACTTTCTCGTTCTCAGTACATATTACTATGTCAAAGATTTCACCTGCTTCTTTACCACACTCCCTTATAAATTCATCATCTCTATCCCCGGGAACAGTAAGTGCGATCATCGTTGTGCCGCCCGGTAAATGATCTGAGTACTCTCCAAGTGCTTTGATTCCATCAATATTATGTGCATAATCTAAGACTACAAAGGAGTCTTCAAATTCAAAAGTATTTGCCCGTCCTGGATTCATCTCTTCGTCCATTGAAAAATTTTTCAAGCTTTCGATAATAGATTCCATAGGTATCCCAGAAGCATAACTCGCGGCCATAGCAGCTAATGTATTCTCTAACCACATCCTCACACCATCCATGAGATACGGGATGTCAGCGATATCCACAAGAATTTCGGGTTCACCATCATCGTAAAGCACGATACTCGAGTCTTCTATAACCAGAGTTTTGATATCTTGTTCAATAAAAAAAGAAACCCTGTCATCCTTGTCTACTGCAAATATGAAAGGAATACCTCTACATCTATCTAACAGTCTCTCGGCAAACCTATCATTTCCGTTAAAAACACAGTACCCACCTTTTTGTGTTACCTTCAGTAAAAGAGATTTTACATCGAATATATCCTCTAAAGTCTCAATACCATCAATACCAATATGATCCTCCTTGATATTAGTGACAACACTCACAGTACTTTTATCGAAACCAAGGCCATCCCTTAAAATCCCGCCTCTAGCTGTTTCCAGTACCGCGTATCCGACCTCTGGGTTATCCAAAACCACTCTAGCACTCCATGGACCCGTAGTATCTCCTTCTACAAATTGCTCCCCATCAAAATATATACCACCTGTGACTGCCATACCCGTTCCATACCCTTTTCTCCTAGCGATCCACTCTATCAGGCGAGAAGTGGTCGTCTTTCCATTGGTTCCAGTTACAGCTACCAGAGGTATCCTACCCTCTTTGTTGGGATATAAATGGTCTATAATGTATCTCCCTACATCAACAGATTCACCTATAGCAGGATTAGTATGCATCCTTAATCCCGGACTCGCATTTACTTCTATGATACCCCACTTCATATTATCTGGGTGTGTGGTAACGTCTTCAGCGATGATGTCGATCCCAGCTAGGTCCATCCCGACGATCCTACTTGCCTTTTCGATGATCTTTTTCAGCTTAGGATGTACCCGGTCGGTATAGTCCTCTGATATCCCACCTGTACTAAGATTACCACCGACTCTAAGGTAGACTTTTTCACCTTCGTTAGGAACTGAGTCTGGTGATAAACTTCGAGTTCTTAAAAACCTCTTTTCCTCCTTTCGTAACCTGATATTGGTTAATACACTTTGATGGCCTTCGCCCCGACGAGGATCCTCATTTTCCCTTTCTACCAGCTCTTCTATAGAGGATTTACCGTCTCCGACCACATGTGCGGGTATCCTCTTAGCGACTGCTCTAACCTTATCATCTATAACTAAAAATCTGAAATCATCACCTAGTATGTGCTCTTCTACCAATAATGTATCGGAATACTGTCTTGTTATCTCAAATGCTTCTTCCACTTCTTTTTTCGACATAATGTCACCAATCACACCCCCACCATGATTCCCATCAACAGGTTTGATTATCACAGGATAGCGTAATTTTTCAGCAGCTTTTACAGCACCCCCCATAGAAGTGACTTTTTCTCCCTCAGGAACCGGAAAACCGGTTTCATAAAGTATCTTCTTGGTCACCAACTTGTTCTGTGCAATATCCGATGATATCATAGGTGTTTCTGAAGTAACTGGCCCCCAAATACGCTTTTTTTTAATACCCCACCCCAACGAGTAAAGGCTGTATTCCTTCTGTATATGTCTATAAGGGATTTCAAATTCTTTTGCAGCATCTAAAATAGCTTTAGTACTTGGTCCTTTCTTACTCTTCATGTAGATATTTTCAGCCTTTTTTATCATACTGTTGATGTTACCCTCTAAGTCTTCCTCACCTTGTAGTATCCTATTGCAAACCTCTACAGCCTTATCAATAGCATAAGTTACAAGCTCCTCATGCCCGTATTCAATTATAACTTTATATTTACTCCCAGAAACATGGATACTCTTCCCAAAAGACACATCGTCTCCCGCAAGGTTCTGGATCACAAGGGCTAGGTGCTCGATGACGTGATCTTGATATGTCCGTTTCTCTAACCTCTCAATAGATCTACCTTTATAACCTGTAGAACATCTGTGATCTTTAAGGTCAGGAAAATAGTTGAGCAATAGGTCCTTTGTACGTCCGCTCGAAAGTGTCGAAAATACCTCCTTCGGATCTCCCAAGTCTAGAGTTACCTCTAAAACTGGAAGAAGGGCATGAATGTTAGGCCCTTCAAGAATTTTCTTTTCCAATATACGAATACCTTGATTTGGCATAGAATATAACCTGAACATATTAAATTTCTATTCCAAGTCCAAGTTGTCATTGTCAATAAACGCACGTAGTTTATTTTCACACGACGGTGCATCAATCTCAATCTCAAACTCAGACCTGCCTAGTTTAACCATGCCTTCAATGAACTCACCCTTTAATTCTGAAGGTATTTCTCTTCCATGAAGTCCCATCTTATCTTTCTGAATGCGATATATGACGGGCACCACATACCCCAATTTATCATCGAGTATGCATTCTATCTTTGAACACATTATATACTCCCTTCTGCAAATATAATAATACGTTGTTAACTTATTTTAAGGTTTTTATTTCGGATAATATCAATAAAATCCCCGTGCTTTCAATCCATTAATAAAATTAATAAACTACCTTATATGATATGATACTATGAAGAAAATATTGGTGCTCATCCTGGTCATCCTATTTGCAGGTATGTCCTTTGTAGGATGTACTACAGAACCACCTAAACCTCCCGCTTATGATGTTCCTAAAATCGTTTTGGATTATTCCGAACAGGAGACGGGCAAAAACAAAACCGCTATCTTCATCCACGGTATCGAAGATGTTATGTATGATAGATTGGTCTTAGAGGTGAACAATGAGACCATCGAAAAAGTAGATGCCTTCTCCATAGAGTATGAAACAAACCTTACACAATTCGAAATAAATTCTGATGTATATAGGGAAGAAGATGAGTATAATTTTAACGCTACTGTAGAAACTTTTCATGATGACGAGGCACCTAATCGTTTCACTATTACGTACCCAGACGAAAATGAAGAAGATATCAAATCTGAAGACCTTCCCTTCATAGAGAGATTTAACAAAATGGAGGACTAAAATGAGGAAGATACCTATACCTTTATTGATGCTTGGAGCTATTATCGTAGGGGTGGGACTAGTAGCGGTAGCTATGATGGTCGGAATCATACCGATGGAAGATATTTTAACTGGTTTCTACACTTTCGTTTTCGGCTTAGTCGTCATCTCGATTCTTGCTATAATCGGAGCGGTATTCTTTGGAATGTTCATCTCACATAGGATTTTTTCTACTCGACAATTCACTACTTTTGAAGAAGAGATGCTGAAGATGAAGGATGACGTTGAAAAGATCAAAAAAAAATTGGAAGACGATGAAGAGTACGAGGACTTAGATTAAAGATTCTGGGCATATCTCACGTCTAGAACAATTTCTACATTTCCCCTCTCTATTATGATTCCTGTGAACATCCTCAGTTTTAAAGATCTCTCTCATATCGCTCAGTTTCTCTAACAACAACTCTTTGAGATCATCATCATATTCTACTTCAAATTCTTTATCACCATACTTGACTATCCCATGTGGGGGAGTTTTCCCTATTTCCTCTTCTATGAGTAAACAGTAAGCCGCAATCTGTAGTATATGTGAAAAAAATGGCCCTTTAGGTACCCGTCCAGTTTTTATCTCTACCGGGATTTTGATACCATCCTCTTCCACTACATAATCCGGTCTACCTCTCAACCTATACTTCTCCGTGGAGAACAGTTTACTGCTTTCTTCATAGATATCAACATATTCTACTTTTCCATCAGGCATGTTCAGCTTTTCCTTCTTACTCTTTACCTCTCTACCTAATGATAAAGATCGCTTAAGCCAGTAGCTAGCACCGATTAACCATATCAATGACACGATCTGTGTTATCCTTGCCAGATAATCGTCCAATAAATGAAGAGTAAGGCTTAAAACCCCAAAAATAGTAGCTACCATAGCAAAAACTAATATCACACGTTCTGCTTTGAATTCCTCCTCATTTATCACACCCTTTTCACTCATAAATAAGAAAAAAGTAGCAACTAATAGCCAGATCAAGGCAGTTATCTGGAAAATCTGACTGAATATCCTTTCTGGCCTTACTAAGGTAAGCCCACCTATAGAAAGTAGCGTTGCGGAGATAGCCAACCATAATATAAGATTCTCTATCTTTTTATTAGCTTCTTCTTTTTCTCTCACTTCGTCTATCTCACCTGTGATCTTTTCGTGTTCTTCCCTACCCTTTTTAAGACTTTCATTTATTACTTCTTTCTCAGACTCGTTCAACCACCAACTAAGAGGACAGTATCCATATTTTTCAACATCACTGGCCGATATCCAAGGTTCTCCCATGACATTTTTATATCATATTGTTTAAGTTAAATAGTTTTTGGTTATTCTAGAAAATTATGTTATTCTAGAACATGTTCTGTATATCAGAAGGGGAGAATACCCCTTTCTCAGTGATGAAGCCGGTTATGAATTTGGAAGGAGTGACATCGAAGGCGGGGTTTAGTGCTTCGGAGCCCTCTGGTATGATTCTAGTATCGTAGATATCTGTAATTTCTTCCTGTTCCCTCTCTTCTATAGGTATATCTATACCTCGTTCTATATCTTTATCGAAAGTTGTGACCGGAGCTGCTACATAGAATGGGATATCGTTCTCATTGGCCACAACCGCTTTTTCATACGTTCCGATCTTATTGGCAATATCTCCATTAGCGACTATTCTATCCGTTCCTACGATTACAAGGTCTATGTGTCCTCTCTGCATGTAATGTCCCGCTGCGTTATCGACTATAACTGCATGAGGGATATCTTCATTGTATAATTCCCAGGCGGTCAATCTAGCACCCTGTAATCTAGGTCTAGTTTCATCGGCATAAACGAAGAGATTTTTACCTCGTTCGTTGGCTGCTCTTATCGGTGCTAAAGCAGTACCATAGTCAACGGTTGCCAATGCACCTGCGTTACAATGTGTCAGTATTCTATCTCCATTGTCTATAAGCTCACTTCCGTTCTCTCCTATTGCTTTACATTTATTTACAACCGAATCCACATATCCTTCCGCAGTTTTCACAGGATCCTCGTCAGAGTGTTTTAGCATGTATTCTACTGCATAAAAGAGGTCATAAGCCGTTGGCCTGGCGGATTTGATAGTTTCAGCCGCTTCTTCTATGTCGGAATCATTATGCATCGCTTGTGCCATCCCATAGGCGGCCGTGGCTCCTATAGCTGGAGCACCACGTATTACCATATCCCTAATCGCCCTTTTGATATCGTAATGATCTTTCGCTTTGAAAAAGCATAGTTCGTTAGGAAGATACCTCTGATCTATCATCTTTAAGTCATATCCTTCCATCCATACAGCTCTCATTTCTTTGATCCCTTCTTCAGTTTTGACCTTCATACCTTCACCTCATCATAGGCTTCTATAAGCTTAGGAACAGTTTTTAGCTTTTTTAGCTCTTCCTTTGTAACCCACCTATACTCTGTATTCTCCCAGTTCAATACAGGTTCATCCTGGGTTTCGAACAGGTAGGGATGTACTTCCCAGATATTGTTATCGCCCCTGGCAAAAATTACATCTCCGTTGTTAACAAGCTCTACATCCATCTTTGTCTCTTCTCTGATCTCTTCAATAGCTTGTTCTAGCGGATCTTTTCGTTCCAAGTATCCTGAGACCGCAGACCATCTTCCCTGAAAACTACCGACCTTATCACTCCTTTTGACAACTAAAACCTTTCCACTCTTCTCTATAAAACTGGTCACCACTGGAAAAGATGAGATATTCTGAAGTTCTAATTCCCCTGAGTTACCATCTAGAAGTACATTATCCCCATATTTTAAAAGATCCGTATCTATCATGTCCACCAAGGGTATATCAGAGATTATTGCACCGGCAGCTACGATAGTTTCTGTCTCTTCATTCACTATCGCTCGAGGTGAACATCCGTTCTTCTTCAACTGATAGATAACATAGGAACCGACAGTGCTTCCCTTTCCCTTTGGAAAAACGAAGATAGAATCTGATATATCGACGTCATTGAACACAATACCATACTCCGGATCCACATCTCCTAAGAAGGATACAGGTTCATTGACCTTCACAACCTTTCCCTGTGCTTCACCGGGAGATACACCTCTCCCATGCAGTATCACGATATCATCTCCATCAACGTTTTTAGATCAGCATAGATGACGTTTTGATGAGCAAGTTTCGGTAAGTATGCGGCTGCTTTCCCCGAGTTAGTAGCTGCAGTGCTGTACTCGTTCTCTAAAGGACTGACCACCATACAGGTATCGGTTATAACTTTTCCACCTTTCTCTTCTATGATTTTAACGGTTTTTTGATTATCTTCTTTGACCTTCCTGCTTGTGTATAATAGAAGGTCCGGTCCGTCTTTTATACTTTTATTTTTTAATTCCTTTGCTACCTTTTTCAGTTCTTTAGATGATAGATGAGGGCATCCTAAAACGATCACGTCGGGATCGTTATCTTGTGTTAGTTGGTCCCTTACATCTTCTATATCTTTTTTAGTAACAGTTATAGTTTCGAGGTTGTTTACTGTAAAATCATCATGCTCAGGAGTTATGTTTTCTACATGGTACAAAGCAACAGCTCCTGTAGCAGCCATAGCCGCACCTAGTGATTTGAGTTCGTCTTCTGAAGGCGAGATATTTCTGAAATACGGGATCTTATTTCCGAGCTCCTCCCCCACTAGATAACCGAGTAGAGCCATCGGTACATGATCTTCGACTTCATATACGATATCCGGAGAACGGTTCTCCTTGATATGAAGTCCGTAGTAAGGCGTTTTACCGATGACGGCCGCCATGAGTGCTGAAGGACCACCCTCTCTATTGGTCCGGGCCCCTAGGACGGTGTTTGCGAATGAAACCGCTGAACTCTCACTCCATGCTAGATGTGTGTCTTTATTTGGTCTATTGCCTGCCAAATAAGGCGTGCACGTACAGGACGGTTCGATACCCATGCTGCTGTAAGCTTCAACTAACCTCAACTGCTTTTCTCTGAAGTGTTCGCCTTCTATACCTTTTTGGCCTAGATCCATACCTGCAGGGTTCATCAGTGTTCTTACTTTCACTTTTGCCATATTAGAAAAATCTTCCACGAATTCTAACCCAGCATCCCCCATAGTCTTATAAGAAACGCCGGCAACCTGAGCTGATTTTATAGGTATCAACTTCTCAGCATCGTATATCTTACCGATGGCCAAAAGTAATTCCATGGCCTTAGCTGGTCCGGGCCCCTCTTCACCTTCTAAGATTTTTTCTTCTTCCTTGGTCAGATGCAATGTATCCCTTAAAACAATACAGTAGGACAGATTATACTTTACGGTGTCTTTTTCAAGTTATACTTGAACACCCGGCTCAAAACGAGATAACCTACGAATACCACCGCTGCGCCGTACATCCAGTAAAAAAAGTATGCGATCATTGTGGATATCAACCACACCATGTATACCTTATTGTCAAATCCCTGTTTATTAATATCCCATTTTACAAAAAGTAATGCCAGGAATAGGAGCGCCATATCGGCTAATAACGTTAACATATCTTCACTCCTCTAGATTTTCCAAGATCCTTTCAAGATAGGTTCTCATTTGCTCTTTTTCTTCTACACCGAAACCTTCCAACATCCTGTTTTCAGCTTTTTCATCGATTTCTTTCATCAGATCTTTGATCTCGTTTTTCTTATCTGTAAGATATATCCTTGTCACTCTTTTATCCTTTTCATCCCTCTCTTTTCTCAAGTACCCTTTTTCTACTAGACTGTGAATTATCTTGGAGGTGGTAGATTTTGAGATATACAGCATACTGCAGATCTCTTTTTGAGTGATACCATCACCTTTCTTTATCAGTTTGAAGAGTAGTGGGAACTCACCACGGTTGAAATCATACGGTTCCAATTCACACTTTATAAACCTGATTAGTTTTTTATGAACGATCTGATACAGTTTATGGATGGAATCCTCATCTGAATAGTCATCTACCATGTTTTAACTCCAATCATATATTTTTCATATCTAGCTTCCTCTTTCTTCAACGTCTCCATTATCATCAACCGATGTCTTCGGTACTGAAACTGGCTTATCATGAATCACCTTCTCCTTCCACCAACCCTTGGAATAGACAGCAAATGCAAGAGCTGCAGCTGCTACATTGCTGATAGCCATACCTACCCAAACACCTGTTTCACCCATGCCTAGGAACAGTCCAAAACCAAATACAAAGACCAGCCTAAAAGCCCATATCCTCGTTAAATCGAGTACCATCTTTTGTATCGTATGCCCAGAACCACCGAAGATATCGGTTATACCTCTAAAGATCCCAAAGAAAGGCATAGATAGTGAAAATATCAATAAGTATTCAGCCCCAGAACTGATCACATCTGGCTTACCAGGGACTATGAAACCTAGTACTATATTTCTTGTGAGGAAGATCGTTACAGCTATGAATGATGTCAAAATGACCAAGGCCACAAGTCCGGTTTTTGTCACTTTTTCTGTCCTTTCCACCAAATCTGCACCAAGACCCTGTCCGACCATGGTACTCATAGCCATGGTCACACCTCCAACGACCAGAAAGGTGATGTTAAGTATTCTGCTTCCAGCTCCATAAGCTGCACCTGCTACATCGGGGTTTGGAAGCCTATATATTATTCCCCAAAGTATCAAGAAACCTAAGGCGCTGAAAAATCTTCCAGCAGAAGCAGGAAGACCAACCTTTATGAATTGCCAGATCTTTGAAAGATCTGGAATAAGGTAGGAAGGTTTTACTTGAATCCCAAGTTTACCAGAGAACATCAAATAGATCGAATATATAGTTCCTATAGCTCTTGTTCCTATAGTGGCATAAGCCGCTCCCTCGATCCCCATTTTAGGTACAGAGTAACCAAAGAAAGTAGGAACTGTGAAAGTCAATGGACCCAGACTTACTACTGCACCCGAACCGAATATTAGGATAGGATCGATAACCATATTGAGTGTAGCAGTAAATGCAACTATCTTCATAGGAGTTACATTGTCCCCCCATCCCCTCAATATGAACATAAAAGCGAAAAAGAGGAACATGAAGGGTATACCCATAAATATGATCTGTAAATATCTTGTTCCATAATCAGCTAACCCTGCAGATTCAGGGCCATGTCCCGTAAGAAGCTCTAATAAATAAGGACTGGAAAAGTAACCCACAATCCCTAAAACTATGGATAGGATTATGACTATGAAATAAAGTTGACCTGCAAATTCTGATGCCTTTTCATATTTTTTTGCCCCTGTGTACTGCGATATCAAAGCTAGAGCTGCGATACCCATACCTATCTCTAATGACATAATTATGAAAACTACAGACCAAGCTTGACTAGTAGCTGCCACTGAGTAAGTGGCCTCCTCACCGGGTAATCGTCCAAGCCATATGGTATCGACTAGATTGTACAATGTCCTCAAAAAAGTAGCTACCATAATAGGCCAACCCAATTTGAACATCACTGCTATTATATTCCCTTCAAGTATCTCATCTTTACCGGGTCGACCCATCCTTCTTTTTAGTTTACCGAAAATGGTGCTTGATGATTTCTCGTCGGGCATGTTTAATAGTTTCGCATGAAACTAACCTATATAATAGTTTCCCATGAAACTGAATTACTTACAGAGTTCATCCATATATCGTAAAATAAAAAGGAAAAATTTTTCTTAAGTAGGGTTTAAAATCAGTACGTGAAAAACAGGTACCAACTAAAATACTTAATCGATCTTTTTAACGTTAATAGCTCTAGGACCTCTATCACTCTGTTCAGTTTCGAATTCGACCATATCGCCTTCATTTAAATAGTTATCATCTATATCGCTTCTATGAACAAAAAGGTCTTCATCACCTTCATCAGGTTTAATGAATCCAAAATTTTTCATGGTATTATAGAACTTTACTTCACCTTTCATATCTAGTTCACCTCCTACATTTATCATATCGTAGATACACCTTACTCTCCTACCATATATAGTTATGGGGTGCCTAGGCTAAATATCACTCTTATCTTTTACTGATTTTACTTATATTCCTGACAGGTCTCACAATACCAACGCTCGTATCCCTCATCATAGCGCATAGGGCTTCCACAGTCAGGGCAGAAACTTTCTTTCTGGTTAAATTGGGTAGGTGGTTTTTCTGATTGCTCCTGCATCCATTGACCATCATTACCTTTCCCCTTGAACTCATCTTTAGACATAACTATCAAAACCAGTGCTATCAAAGAGAGAACACTACCTAAGAAGAATGGTCCCATTGAGAAAATACCGGCTATAGACGCAGCTAGAGCTACACCCCAATACATGCGTTTTATAGCTAATATACCTCCAACCAGTAAAAAAATACCCAAGATCAAGAAAACAGCCCCACACACGTTCATAACTGTTTCTATCAACTCTTGTCCCACTTCTTCGCCTTCCAGTTCTTCTTCAATATCTACGGCATCTAGATCGAATAAAAAGATCTGTCCAGCAGCTACTACTGCTAAAATAAATGCGATGATCATCAATAGTCCAGCTATCAATGGCTTATTACTTCTACTCCCATCTTTTCGGTCATAAGGTCCCATATTTATCTCCTCTGAGCATTAGATTATATGATTTATTGACATAAATTATTTGGGATAACTTGGAAAAAGATGCCGCAGGCCGGACTTGAACCGGCGACATTCGCATCTTCAGTGCGACACTCTCCCAACTGAGTTACTGCGGCTCAGTTGAGAACATATGCTCATAAGATTTTAATCTTACGCTTGTTGTTTAGGGAAATAGACCTTTGAGGACACCTTGATTACCAGCCGTCGACATAAGATCTTTCAAAGAAAGACTTTGGATGTCTTCACATATCTCTTCGATATGATGTTTCTCCATCCCTGCCTTTTTGAGTTCTTTTCTAAGGTACTTTTCTTTCCGTTTAATTTTTCTCTTATATCTCAAATAAACCAGTAATATTTTTAGAAGGAGAGGGAGGAGTAGAGCGATTATTCGGACTATCTCTACTGGTGCCCTATCCTCCACTTCCTCCTCTCTCATCTAATCCCAGTCCTCTTCATCCATCTTCTCTTTCATCTTTTGCTCTATCTTCTGTTTTATTTCTTCGCCGGCCTCCTCGTCGAAACCCGCGCCACTCATCAGTCCTGAACTTCCTAAGGCTTCTTTTATCAAGCTTGTAATGTCTCTACCTTTCATGAAATCTCTTGTAAGTTTATACGCTTGATCCTTATCCATGCCGGCGTCCACCAATTCCTTGTAGAAATTGGCCGTATTCTTTGCTAATTCTTTACTGTCTTCAGCGTTATAAACCGCTTCCACAATACCTGATATCAAAGGAGGTACCGTTTCGTTCAAGGTTTCCATCAATTCTTTGAGCTGTTCTATATCTTCCATATCATCCATATCCATTTTTTACACCTATTTACTATAAGGGTGACCAACCTATTTCTTAATACCGAGCAGTTCTGCCCACTTGTTGATTGTTTTATCGGTTAAAACATAATTCTTACCCGGACCACCGTCTACCTTCTTGATTATCCCTTCCTTTTCCAACTTCTTAAGCCTATCTCTAACAGTATGTCTAGAAGCTGATCCCGTCCTATGTCTCATCCGTTCTGTGATCTGGGTGATGTTCGCATTCTTAGCATCCAACAATATCTCTACGATGTTTTCAGAGATTGGATCTTCGATACCGGGGAGTACGGTAGGAGATATCCTTCCATAGCGCTGGTAAAGGGAGAGCATCTTGAGGTACCTCTTTTCGATGTCAGAATCTGTAGATACCTTTGATAACACATTCTTATGCATGTTCATTAAATTCTGGAGCATACCCTGCATGGTGGTCATCTGCTCCTTTAAGGACTCTATCTCCTCCTTCAGTTCTTCGTTCTCGTCTCCCATGTGAGAACATCATTTTCAGGTGGTCTAATAAAGTTTTCTAACCTCTATAATCAAACATGATTATTCACCATACTTACAGATATTGTAACCGCAAAAGTGTAAGCGCCGAGAAGGGGATTCGAACCCCTGAGGTGCAGAGCACCACGAGATATTAGGTCGCTCAAAGAGTGATCTCCAATCTCGCGCCGTACCAGGCTAGGCTATCTCGGCATTATGAGATACTGATTATAGTTGAGAACAAGGTTATATTTAATTCATTTCCATTTTTGAGGATACTCCCCAACAGGATGAAAAACTCTAGTAGTTTTTACAACGAGTCCTTTATCCATATCCATTATCTTTTCAGCTCTATAGACTGACTCACCGATAGCGATCCCCTCACCTTTAGTTGACACCAAAGAGACTATTTCAGCATCTTTAAAATCTTCCATCTTCAGTATCCCAGGAACGGCTAGATCAGCTCCATTTAAAAGAGAACCCGCCGCAGTATCCTTTACAACTATCTTTGGATAAACCTCCAAAGCCCTCTCATATGGAAGTAACATCTCTTTTAACATACTTCCATCTCCGCTTCGATAAGAAATCAAAGCGTCTTTAACATCCTGCAAGATATAACTTTCTTCTTCTGAGAATCCACCCGATTTTGTCCTACGGAGATCCATCATATGACCCCCTGTTCCTATAGCTTTACCAATATCTTTACACAATGTTCGGATATATGTTCCAGATTCACACTTAACAAAAAATAGATAATCCCTATCAGAACTGTCTAAAACCTCAATCTCAAATATCTTTCTAATCCTTCTCTCTCTTTTCACCCCTGACTTCAATGGCGGGGTCTGATAAATATCTCCTTGGAATTCCTTTAGGATCTCATTTACTCTTTCAAAATCTACATCCCAATGAAAATGCATCGCAGCAATGTATTCCTTTGGAACGTTATGAAGTAGGTCTATCACCCTTACGGAATATCCCAAACCCATAGGTAGAACGCCTGTAACATTTGGGTCTAAAGTACCGCTGTGACCCGCCTTCATATCAAACATATCCTGGATCCATGAAGAAACCTGATGACTTGTAGGACCCGAAGGTTTGTCGATTATGATCAAAGATCTCTTCAAGGCTTCTTCAACACTTCTCTCATGTGGGTATTTCCCCCATCTCGAGATCGTATTGTTTTTTTCAATTATGTGATCCATTTCTAACCCCATCTATTATCTTTGAAACAACCTCGTCAGGCAAATTATCAGTTGAATCGATCACAATATCATATATTTCTTTGTCTAGAATGTCGATATCATAATAGTCCCTGTATCTCTTTCGTTCACTTTCCTCCCTCTTCTTAACCAACTTTCTTGTCCTTTTTATACCCATATCTTCTCTTTCAGCTATCCTTTTGATCCGGGTATCTATATCGGCAGTAATCCAAACTTTAAAAGCGTCTTTTTGTGACCTTGATAACATGTGACCCGACAATCTCCCCTCAATGATACTCCCAGGTTTTGCTTCCTCGACTATCCTTTTATCGAGTTCTATATCAATCTGCTTATTTTGTTCAGCAACGTCTCCAAATTCTTCCAACGTGTAACCTTTTTCCCTGGCTAATCTTCTAAAGATCTCACCAGAAGATATGATTTTCATCCCGGTTTTCTCCCCTAACGATTTAGCGGTTGTGCTTGTCCCACTACCAGGTAAACCACTGATAGTGATTATAATATCCTCAAAATCGCTCATTTGACCTCACTCAATTCCTCTTCATCACTCATTCTTTTTTTGAATGTTAATATCTGAAGAGTTACTCTCAATACCTGGCCTAGTGGAATAGACAACAACATATATACTCCGATCCACTGTGGAAAGGGAAAGAAGCATAATTCATAATGTTTTAAAAAGCTAGCATTGAATGCCCATGGTACAGAAAAGGTATGATTTTGCAGACCCTCTAAAAAGGTCCACAACCACCCGAATATTGAAATTATGACTATCATCGTGATGGCCATAGATTTTATCTGTGGTTTGAAGGTCGCCATCTGCATCTTCGATATTTTCGGTTGAACTTTTTCCATCTCCTTGACTTTAGTAGTCTTATTGGCTTTTTTGGCTTCCATCAATTCCTTCTGAAAGGCGGATGTTTGCTTCTGTTTTTCCGCCATGTCCACCCAATCCATAAATAAATCTCTTACCAGAGTAGAAAAAGCTATCATCGTAGAACCTGCGAGGACCAGTGTCAAAACAGGATAATTACCGCCAAAACCAAAAACAGGTTCAAATACTAAACCGACAAAACCACCCATAGTGTCCCTTAGACCTTCATCAAACATCACCATCAAGGCCAGTAGACCCAAGAAGATATAGATGAACCTCCTTAAACTGAATAATTGTTTAGGTTGGCCATCCTCTTCTACATTCTCCTCGACAGTTTCTTCATCATTCCCGGTCATTCAAACACCTATATCAACAATATGTCGTCATTGATTCCCAAAGAAATCTCTTAGGACAGGATGCATCTCCATCATCTGCTCTTTGCCCATCTGTTCATAAAGTTCCGTCAATATACTGATAGCTAGGAACAGACTTACGCCTCCTGCGTCACCAACGGTGCCTATCATATTCGCACCAGCAGCTAAAGCTCCAATAAAGAATCCACTAAATACTGTGATGGCTGGAATATACCTTTCCAATACCTTCCTTAATACCCTTGGATCCCTTCTAAATCCTGGAATCTGCATACCACTGTCCTGGATCTGTTCTGCAACCGATTCGGCATCCATGTTAGTAGTTCTAACCCAGAATATAGAAAATAGTATAGCAAACACCGTCATGAATATAAAATGGCTAATAACTCTGGCGATTATCTGTAGTTTACTATATGTCCAACTAACACCTTCGGGACTCATACTTCCAGCATATCTTTCCGATATCAGTGGTAATAACCAATCACTTAGTCCTTTTACATTAGAGATATACCAAGCAGCACCTGATATCGGTTCTGTAGATCCAGGTTGGAATACTCCCAGCCAAGCGGCTTCTCCAAATATCGGGAAGTTTTGGAAAGTTGGATTGGTGTAAAATAGCATGGAAAATAGATTGATATTTGCAAGTAAAGCGGAAACTAAAATCACAGGAATAACAGATGCGTAGATCAATTTTAGTGGATAACGTCCTCTAGCACCTCTTGCCCTGCCATGAGCTAACGGAAGTTCTACTCTAGATGACTGCACGTAAGCTACCATCAAAAATATCAGTATCGTTGTAGGTATAGTAATCAAGGCGTTAGGTGGTTGCAGTAGCAACGTTTCAAAACCCCCTCCCACAAATTCTTGAGCAGAAGAGTGTTGCATCGTGTAAATAGTTCTAGGTATTGCTCCTACAGGAGCTTCGGTCCTCCCCATAGGGTCTGGTGCCCAGTTGAAGATCCCAGTGAATATACCCTGTGCTACACCGGCGACGATGAATAAACTGATACCGCTTCCTATACCCCACTTTGAAACGACCTCGTCCATCAAGAATAATAGATAACAGCCAACCGAAAGCTGGATTATTATTATGACTCGTGCTAATAACTCACCGTGGCCAGCCACCATACCATTTAGTACATCAATAAAACCTTGTCCCGGAACTAAAAACCCATACACCTGGGGCACAGCTTGAACAAGTATCATTACAATTACAAGGAATTTCTGTGTATTCTGATAAACTGCTTTATCTTCTTCATCCTTCATATCTAGATTGATTATGTCTGCCCCTTGGAAAAGCTGCATGATAATAGATGCATTAACGATGGGCATTATGCCGAGATGAACAATAGAACCCGATTCTCCTGCAAAAATCGCTCTAAATTGTTCGAACAGGTCCATTGTTTGAGCAGGATCTAACCCATAAACTAGTATATTGGTCATGCACAAATAAACGACCAATATTAAAACAGTCCAAATTATTTTTCTACGAAAATGGACATGCCCTTCTGGTTGTTTTACCGCGGGCATCCTGTCTACAAGAGGTTTGAGTTTGTACAACCTGCTCTTTTCCTCATCTTCGGCCATCTTTTACTCTCTCCTTAATCTTCTTGTTCTACTTTGATAACTTTCCCACCAGCTTCTTCTATTTTCCTAACAGCTCTCTCGCTGGTAGAAGGAACCTTGATATTCATCTGAAAGCGTGTCTTACCCTGGCCTAACAATTTATCATAACCGGCCTTAACTAAGTCCACCTCATAACCAGATCCTTTCTTTTTTGCAAACCCATTTTCTATAAGGTCATCTATCTGTTGTTCAACCTGATATATGTTTATAGGTTCTTTCTCTTCTACCACTGACTGGGGTCTTGAAAAGCCTTTAGGCCCAAAATAATCCTTGTCTTCTTTAACGATAGATTTCCACTTATGTTTCTGAAGGCCCGCTTTGCCTCTACCACCACGTTCTCCTGCACCTCTACCCCCTTTTATACCTCGACCGTGAGATCGTGATCCTCTGTTTTTCTTCGTCTTTTTTTTACCCATGATACCACAACTTTAATCCTCTGTAACTTCGTCAAACATCTTTTCAATTAGAATATTTATATCTTTGCCTCTATAACCCAAGGATCCACCTGTTTTATAAGGCTTTTTTACACCTCGAAACCCGCCCCGTGGGGGGTGTAATTTAAACAAATTTTCTAGATCGGGTAGATCCTTTATAGAAGCATTATCTTCTTTTACTTTTTTTACGAAATCATTCAATGTTTCATACTCCGTGTTTTCTGAGATATAATCGTCGGTCAACTCTTCACCTAAATTAGACCTACTTTTGAGTAAATCTACAAGCATGTCTTCTTCTATTTCGCCCCAAGTCACGACATCCTTCACCCTATTCAGCATGCCTTTGTTAGTAGGGTCGTTGGATATGATAGTGCAATTATTAACTTGTTTCAACCCGAGGGATTTAAGAGTTTCTTCTATCTTATGAGTTTTTCTTCTAGGACTCCTTATCCTAATAACAGCTAAAACCATCATTCACCACCACTTTTTTGTCCAATATTTCCCTGTATTCCTTCAACTATACCAAGTTCTTCAGCTTGCGTAGAAGTAACTCTCATCTCAGCAGTTTTCTTCATCGCATCAAAAACTGCTTTAGCATAATTTACAGTAGTCCTAGTATGGCCTTTAGAGAATCCCCATACATCGTCTATACCTGCACGAGATAGTATAGATTTCGCGGTATCTCCTACAGCCAAACCTATACCGCTAGGAGCTGGGATGAGTTCTATCCATACTGAACCGGATTTTCCAGTCACTCTGAATGGTATGGTATGGGGCTGTCCACAGCCGCACTGCCAAGAACCATCGCCTCGCCTTATCCTGACTATATTTAATTTAGCATTATCTATGCTCTTTCTTATAGTCGGACCTACTTCTTTTCCTTTAGCAGTACCCAAACCTACATATCCATCGTGATTCCCAACAACCGATGCGACTGTAAATCTTACCCTTCTTCCAGAATCGGACATCCTTTGGACCATGTTTACATCCAATACATCGTCATCTAGATTCGGTATGAGTGCATCTATTATCTCTGATTCCCTTATGGGCAGTCTAGTATCTAGAGCTTCACCCATATTGGTGATTTCACCACGTTTTACCATCCTACCCAACCGTGTTTTTGGTTCCCAACCTGGCATCATAAAGCCTCCAACTTTTCTTTAACTTCATAAAAATTTTCTACTGTTTCTTCGTTTATATGTTTTCCTTCTTTCCTTTCACTAGATGGAAGGATCTCAGGATCATGGGGGACATCGACCCCAGCATCTACTATACCATTTAGAACGGAGAAAATCCTGCCGCCCTTTTCAGGTATATTTAAACCTATATCAAGAACCGCCTCTTGTATACCGATATCTAAAGCCTTCTTTCCGGCTAGAAAACCTACAAGATAAGAACTTGGTAAATTAGACCCGTGTCCTTCCCATCCATATCCTCTGATGTGATTACTGTCTACGTTCACTTTTACGATATCTCCATCCTCATGATAATCTGTAAACTGTACAATTACATTCTTATTTGTAATCCTAACTACTGCCCGAGTCTTACCTGATTTCAGTAGCCTCAATCTTTGTCTATAATCTGTTTTGCCTTCACGTCTTCTTTTTAAAGGCATCCTATGAGTAGGTCCTTCAGCCATTATTATTCTCCTCCGGATGTTCGTAATCTTCATCTATATATCCTTCCATCTTAAGATGAAGGAGCATATCTGATTTATTCTCAAAAGTTCCACCTTTAGCTTTATTGTAAAACTTTCTATATATCGTGGGATCAATATTATCATTATCCCTCAAATACCTGAGCTCTTTCCTTATAGATCTAATCCGCTTTTTCCAGTTGTGCTTTGATGGTTCTCTAGCAGTTTTTTTTCCTTTCCTTTTACCCTGTCCGCTCCTCCGACCCTTTTTCTTCTGGTTATTCTTGTATCTTTGCCTACCTTTTGAATTCCCTTTAACTGGTTTCTTTCGGATTACATCATTAGCTATCAGATTCCTAACTTCATCACGTGTGATCGCCTCAACTACCTCATCTAACATCGTGTCGTCTACCCAAACCCTATCTTTACCGCATTTTAAGATGTCAGCTGCGAGTCGTTTTTGATATTTTATATCCATAAATTACACCTTATGTTCTATTGAGTACTCTTAAATCCAATTCATCTGCTTTATTCTCTATATCGATCCTTTTCTTCATCCCCACACCATGTGCTATCCTCACCGCTTGAGTTTCTGGATCTAGACCTTCTAGATCATCAGTATTATGGACCAAAACTTCTTCAAAACCGGAAGGATGTAGTCCTCTAACCTTTTTAGGGGATCTATATCCGATATTTGCAACATTGGGTCTGTATTTCAGGTTCTGTCTCACCTTAGAGTGTTGTCCTCTAGGTTTTCTCCACGTATCCCTATCCAACTTTTTATATCGGAACCATTCTTGTCTAGAAAATTTAGGTCTTCTACCTTTAATCTTGGCCCTTTTTTCTAGTAATTCCTCTGTTTCTTCGTCGAGTTCTGGTTTCTTTTTTACTTCGTGATCCTCATTCTCGTTTTCTGTCATCATAACTCACCTATTTCAATGCTTTACCAGCTTTTTCGATTATATATATTCCATCTTGGAAAACTCTCGAATCAGTATTTTTGATCCTGGTGGTTGATTCAATATTCGCTGCAGTTTGAGCTACTAGATCTTTATTGAGACCTGTCACTAAAACTTCATCTCCTTTAATCTCCACATTTGTTTCCCCTAGAATCGGAGCTCTTCTCGGTTTCTTTTCTCCTACGAAGTTCTCGATGACTACTTCATCACCTTCAGATCTAACCTTTACCGGAAAGTGAGAGTAAACGATCTTTAATTTGTATTGGAAATCTTCCTGTACACCTTTTACCATATTTTGTAGGTGTGATGAATAAGTACCCAAAAGGGCTTTTTCTCTCTTGGAAGGGTCTTTCACATGTAGTTCTATTTTATCACCTTTGATATCTATATTTACTCTTTTGTCACTAAACCTGTTTCTTATAGTTCCGTTAGGACCAGATACTTCGATCTCATCGTCTTCCTTTTTCACATTTACCTCTTCTGGTATTTCTACGATCTCTTCTAATTTTGCTGCTATTGGCATAATACAAACCTCAGTATATGTAAGCTAATAATTTACCTCCAACGCCTTGCTCTTTTGCTTCTTCATGGGAAAGAACACCCATGTTCGTTGTAAGTATCAATACTCCAAATCCCTGTGCTGGGAGATATCTTGACTCATATTCTTCGATCTGGCCCGATTTTAAAGACCATCTAGGTTTCACTACTTTACATTTGTTTATATTCCCTTTCAATTTGACCTTGTATTCTCCCCCTCGACCGTCTTCAATGTACTCAAATTTTTCTAAATAATCCTTCTCCTGCATAACCTTCAGTACCCTCCCGATCAGCTTTGAAGCTGGAGATATCTTACAATCTATTTTACCGCTGTGTTCAGCGTTGTTTATCTTTGACAAAGCATCATTTAGTGGATCATGTTTCATAGTTTAGCACCTCATGAATATTTTTCGAACCCTAGATCTTCTGCGATCTCTCTGAAACACTGTCGACAAACATGCAGTCCATAACGTCTGATAATTCCTCTCTTTCTGCCACAGCGTTTACATCCTTCTTTTCTTCCAAATTCCTTATCTGGTTTCATTCTATCGCCTCCACGCCGAAGGCCTTTTCGACGTATTCTATTGCCTCCTCTTTAGTCAATTTTTGATGTTCTGGAATCTTTTTAGCTTCCTTCTTTCTTCTTTTGATCCGCTCACCCTTACGGGCAAGTTCAACGGATATATCTAACCCAAATATCCCTATATTCGGATCATATTTCATATCCTCAAAATCAGTATAATCATCTATACCGAATGAAAAGTTACCATTTTCATCGAAATTATCTACGAGGATTTTATCCTCTGTAACCCAGAAGGCTTTTTTAAGGAAGTTGTAAGCCTTTTCATCTCTCAATGTCACCTTACAACCGATGGTCTGACCTTCTCTTATCCCTATATCTGCGTTTGTAGTCTTCGATATTGTGTCAACTGGTTCCTGTCCCGTAAGCATCTTTATGACATCTCTAGCTTTTCTCTGTTTCTCTCCACCGCTGCCCACTCCGATGTTAACTACACACTTGATTATCCTTGGTTTACGCATCGGATTTTGTTCGTTCATAATATACCTACCTCTGGGATCTTTATATCAGGCTTTTCTCTACCTACCACGAACACATATTCTTCGATGGTGGTGATTCCGTCTTCAAAATGGATTAAATTAGGTTGTGAACCTTTCACTACTTCCCGTTCACTTATAACTCCTAATTCCCCTATATGCTTTCCTCCAGTAATCAATGCCATATTCCCTTTATCGAATTCAAAAACATCAATAATTTTTTGATCAGGTATACTTATCTTCAATACATCTTTCGTATTGTACTTGTCAGGATCTTCAACAGTGATATTCCGTCCATCATGTAAATTGAGTTGCCATCTACCATCTTTAATAGCAGTCTTCTTTTCTATCTTTGAAAGTTTCCAACTCTCAAAACCATCTTCTACTGGAGAAAGACGTATCTTTCCATGTTGGTCAAAAAGCATGCGATAATGTTCGTCTAAATCAGGTATTGATATCACATCCATAAGCCCAACAGGTGTGTTTTTATCTTTTACAACATCACCATCCAAAAGGACTTTATTATTTGCTACTATCATATTGGCTTCTCTAGATGTATCTGCATATTTCAAAATATCTCGGATCAATACTATAATCGGGGCACTTCTATGGTCGGGGTGTGCACCTGGTTTCGTTTTAGGTGCCCAGAAATACTCTTTTGTTGGTATTCCCCATCTCTCAGTCGACGCTTGATATCTTTTAGAATGTCTCTTCATGTTTATTCACCCTCCTGGATAGATTGAACCTTATCTTTTCTCCAAGGGTCAGATAAGTTTAAATCCACGATCTTTAGATTGGAAGGATGCACTCCATAAGGTTCTTTAGATTCATCAGCTTTCTGTACGGTGACATTTTCGATATATACTTTCTCGTTCCTTCTGTCTACTTCTGCAATTTTATTTATCAATCCTTTGAAGGACCCTCTCATTATCTCAACCTCATCACCTTTTCTAACGGGTAAACTCTTTATACCATACTTATCCCTCAAATCTGATGATAAAGTAGAGGACATAATCTTCCTTTTAGTATGATGGGGGGCGTTTTCTCTTTTCTTTCTCTGTTTTCGTGGTTTTTCACTCATATTATATCACCTAAAGTATCATCGAAGCTGTCGCTCCGACCCTTGGCCATCTTTCAGCGGCTTCCCGCGCTACAGGTCCTTTTATTTCAGACCCTTTTGTATCGCCGTTATCCTGTGTAAGAACAACTGCATTATCTTCAAATTCTACCATAGTCCCATTGGAGCGGCGGAAGGGTCTTTTTTGTCTTACAACTACCGCCCGACTCAATTCTCTTTTAACCTCAGGAGTCCCTTTTGTAACGGACACTACGAGCATATCTCCTATACCTGCTTTTGGATATCTTCGATGTACACCATGATAATTAATAACTGAAACCGTCCTCACTTCTTTAGCTCCTGTATTATCGATACACTTTAGTTTACTGCCAACTGGTAAACCCTTCGTCTGTTTCCCCGCAACTCCCTTCATTCTTTCTGACCTCCATCGATAACAACGAATGATATACTTTTACTAAGGGGCCTGCATTCCATAATTGAAACTTCGTCACCAGCTTCTACATCAATACATTCCGGTAAATGCGCAGGATAATTGCTACTCCTTTTCTCATATCGTTCATATTTTGGTATGTAATGAAGATAATCCTTCTTTACCACAACGGAGCCATCCATCTTCGTGCTTATTACAGTACCTCTCAAAACCTGACCTCTCACGGATAGCTCTCCATGGAAAGGACATTTATTATCATTGCAGATTTTCTTAGGTGGTTGTACATCCACACCGATATCACGTACTTTTTCTTCCGACATAATTATCATCAACCTGATTTCTTAATCCTTTCTTCGGGACGATTGTTCAATCTATCGCCGTTCAATAAATATTTATGATCATTCCTTGTGAGTCTAAAATTAATACCAATTTTAGGTATCATCTTTTCTTTATCATCGATTTGATTTTCTATAATCAAAGTGTTTTTTGTTTCATCGATGATAGTTCCTACAATACCACGATAACCACTATGATTAGCATCGATAACTTCAATCTTTGAACCGATTAATTCCTCTTGATATATACTTACGTTAAAGTTTTTCATTTTATCCTGTCTCCACTGGAAAGCCTTTACCTTCTAGGTACTCTTTCACTTTTTCTATATGATTCCCCTGGAGTTCTATATGACCTTTTTTTGTAGTTCCTCCAGCTGCACATTTTGATTTCAATTCACTAGCCAACTCTTCGATATCGATATCGCTTTCATCTATACCGTCGACGATTGTAACTTTTTTACCATATCTTCTAGTATCGAGGTATATCCTTATCTCCTGTTGTTCTCTCGCGATATCTTCACATATGCAGATTTCCTCAGGTAGTCCGCACGTAGAGCACACTTTTTCCGGCATCAATCTCCTCCTTTTGATTTTTTGTTTTCATTCATAACAGTGAGAATTCTAGCGATGTTGGTTTTAACAGCTTTGATCCTCCCAGGACTCTCAGGGGCGCCACCCATAGCTGCCTGACCCTTTTCATGCAATAATTCATCTCTAAGCTCCTCCAACTTTTCCTCCATCTCTGAAGTATCCATATCTCTTATATCCGATGTTTTCAAAAGAGGCATCTTTAATCATCCTCCGATTCTTTATGATCCTCATTACTTCCTTCTATCCCCATCTCTTCAACCTCTTCTTGGGTTTCTTTAGGTTCTTCCTCTTCGGGCTCTTCCTCTTCGGGCTCTTCCTCTTTAGGCTCTTCCTCTTTAGGCTCTTCCTCTTTAGGCTCTTCCTCTTCGGGCTCTTCCTCTTCAGGCTCTTCCTCTTTAGGCTCTTCCTCTTCGGGCTCTTCCTCTTCGGGCTCTTCCTCTTCGGGCTCTTCCTCTTCGGGCTCTTCCTCTTCAGGTTCTTCCTCTTCAGGTTCTTCCTCTTCAGGTTCTTCCTCTTCAGGTTCTTCCTCTTCAGGTTCTTCCTTTTTAGGAGGAATAATCTCGATCTCATCTGGAAGTTTTGCTTTAGGGTCCATTATCTGGACAGTTACACCTATTATACCCAATTTCACTTTTGCAGCTGAATAGCCTTCGTTCATCCATTTGTTTTTTTCTTCTCCACAATATTTGATATGGCCATCTTTGAATTTTTCTACCCTATGTCTCGGTCCAGTGATCTTACCAGAAAGGATTATCTGACAACCCCTTGCACCGGAATCCATGATCCTCCTTACAGTAGAATGACCGGCTCTTCTGAAATGCCATCCTCTCTCCAAGGATTGAGCTAGTTTTTCTGCCATTATTTGTGGATTTAACTCAGGAACCTTGACTTCTTGAACTTCGATCTGTGGATTATCAAAATCAAATTTCTCTTTTACATCGCTAGTGAGTTTCCTAATAGTCCGACCCTTTCGGCCGATAACCAACGATGGTCTTTCTATATGAAGGGTTATCCTTGTCCCCATGGGATTTCTAGAAACGTCACATCCCCCGAATCCAGCCCTTTCAGTTCTTTCCTTTAAGAATTCCTTAAGAAGAACTCTATTCATTTTTTCCTGTATGAATTTCTTTTCTCTAGCCATTTTCATACCCCTTTCTCCTTTAAGATTACCTCTAGATTAGTCGTTTTCTTATCTGAGGGAGAAGTTCTTCCAAAGGCTCTAGGCTGAAAACCTTCGATCACTTCACCTTCATGAGCAGAGATCGCTAAGATATCCATACCTTCCGATTCCAAACCTTTACTTTCGGCATTGGATTTAGCTTCCTCTAATAGATCCCTGATTTTCGTTGCTGCTTTTTTGGGATATCCCCCGGGACCAGAACCCTTTTGATGGGCTATCTGTTTCTTATGCTTCCTGTAAGGAACCGCCCTTTTACCTTCGATAACGTCCTCTAATATTTCTATAGCTTTATCCGCATCTTTATCTCTTACGAACCTACATATTTCCACAGATGTTTTAGGAGATATCTGCAAATTTTTTCCGTAGGCCTTGGCTGTTGTTTCTGGGTCCGGATCCATAGTATATCCCATCTTTTACACCTCACTTCAGGGGTATATATTTCGAGGACCGGGTGGCTCCAACACCAGGACCAGAGTGTTCGACTCTTTTTCTAGTCATAGCAAATTCTCCCAGATAATGTCCTATCATTTCAGGTTCTATCTTAACTTCTTTAAATTCTTGACCATTATAGACTGCTATCCTTTTTCCAACAAATTGAGGCATTATGATCATCTCTCTCCTATGTGTTCTATAAACATCTTTATCTTTGTTTTGAACGTGATCTAAAAATCTCTTCTCCTCGTCGTTTAAACCTCTCTCTAAGGATCTTCTTGCTCTTGATGGAAGTACTTCTTTCAGTTCCGAAAGGGACATAGATTTGAGTTCATCAAGGGTGTGCCCTCTATAAGTGAACTCTTTTTTCTTCCTAGCTGATAATTTTTTCTTAGCCATAACTACTTCCTCCTTTCTTTAGATTCTTTCTTTTTCTTCTTCTTACTCTTTTTAGAAGAAAGTCTACCTACCTTTCTACCAGGTGGTGCATTAGATGAAACCGTTGAACTAACACCGACATGCTGGTGATCTCCTCCTCCATGCGGGTGGTTTACTGAATTCATCGCTATCCCTCGTACCTTTCCAGGTCTCTTAGCTTTACTCCTGTAAGCGTTTACCCTATTACCAGCTTTAGCAAATGGTTTATCTTTGTGACCTCCACCAGCAGCTACACCGATAGTAGCTCTACATCTCCTATCTACATTTTTGAATGAATCAGAAGGTAAACGTAAAGTCGTATATTTCTTACCTTGGGAGATTACGACCGCATTTGAACCCGCTGCTTTCACGAGTTTCCCTCCATCTAAGGGTTCCAACTCGATGTTATAAACAAACATACCAACAGGTATCTTTCCTAGGGGTAAAACGTTCCCTTTCTTTATATCTGCATCAGGGCCAACTTCGATATTTCTTCCAATCCTTAACCCATGATTTGCTATCATATAGGTTGTTTCACCATTCTCAAATCTCACTTCTGCTAATGGGACTGTTCTACCCGGAGCATGATGAAGATCAACCACTTCACCCTGAATCTCTTGGTTTTTTGGATACCCGGGCTGAGCTAAATGTCTATGACTCGGTGACCTATAAGTTGGTGAACCTTTTCCTCTTCTTTGCGGTATTATTCTTTTTCCCATCTTTATCTACCTCAGAATACACCTATCCTCATACCTATCTCTTCTGCAGAATATTCTTCTTTAAATTTTACAGTAGCTCTTTTACCATTCTTATCTATGCGTGTGTTCACCTTTTCTACTTCCGCTTCAAAAAGTTCACGAATAGCATCTTTGATCTGACATTTATTAGATTTCAATGAAACTATAAATTCAAGTTTATTCTCTTCTTCCATCTTAACCATAGTTTTCTCAGTAACAAATGGATAAAGAACGACTTTATGAGGTGAATCAAATTCTACCATATTTACCAACCCTCCATTTCTTTGAGAGCTTTTTTACTGAATATTGATAATCTACCCATCTCGCCGCCTGGTGCTAAATCCTCAACAGTGACCCCCCTTGGGTCCTTCACAGTAACACCTGCTAGATTCGAAAAGGCATCTATACCTTTACTATCCTTTGATAAAACGATCAATAAACTAACAGGTCGTTTATACTTCCTCCCTCTCATTTTCCCTTTACCGGCTCGTATCTTTTTCCCTTCTTTGGCTCTTTTTACGTCTGAGTACACCCCAATGTTTTTCAGAAAGTCTATAGCTTCTTTTGTCTTTTGTACATCTTCAACTTCCTCTTCTACAATGATCGGGAATTCGATTTCTTCCTCGTCGAACGTATGACCTCTTCCAAAAACTAACTTTTTATCCGATGTAGCGGCTAATGCAGATCTTCTCGCCATCGCTTTCTCTTTTTTATTTATTTTTTTACCCCTTATTTTCTCTGGTTTAGGGGGGTGAGCCCTTCTACCACCCACATTTGGGGGTGATTCCGCTGCGGTATTACCCTGTTGTGTCAATCTCTGTACTCGGGCTATGCCCTGACCTTTTCCGGCGGATTCAGTAGCATGCCTCATACCGGCTTCTTTTGACGGACCGTATGGCTGCATCCTGTTGGCCTGCTCTGCAGTGACAGCCTTTTTGATAATATCTGGTCGAATTTTTTCACTAAAAGCAGAGGGAAGTTCAAAACTACTGCTTTTTTCACCATCTAAATTATAAATCTTAGTTTTCATCTAATTATACCCCCTGTTTACTTTCTGTTGAAATATATGTTAGATTCGGTTCCTCAACTTCGACTCCTGTCTTTCGTACTGAGTCTCTCATCACAACCAATCTCTTTGACGGTCCTGGTATGGTCCCGTGTAACAATACATATGAGTTTTCAACTACACCATATTTAAGGAAGCCTCCACTAGGAGTTATCTCTGAACCATCTTCTCCCGCTTTCAAAACCCTCTTATTCAACTCAGTCCTTTGATGGAATCCCATCTGACCAGCTTGAGGGACTGTATTTCGGATATACCCCGGTATAAAGACACCTGTTGTTCCGACATTTCTTTTTGATTTACTGTTTTTGTGAGATAGTAACTTAACACCCCATCTTTTTACATGGCCTTGGAATCCCTTACCTTTAGTGATACCAGATACATCGACCATATCCCCAGCTTCACCAAAATCAGCGAAATCTAAGTCTTTTCCAAGTTTCTCTCTACCTTTATCAATTCTTTCTTGGATAGTTCCTCCGCCGATCCGCAATTCCATTATCTCTGGTTTCTTTTTTGGAACCCCTGATACCATCTCTGGATGTGTGTGAGCTATAACTCTAATTTCGTCTACCAAGTCCTCTTCGATCTTCTCCCACATCTTTTCAGTATCATAACTGTTGGGTATCGGTAGCTTCTTTTTAAGTGACTTGTCTACTTTCTTTGCCCAAACTTCACCCATAGTTTTTAAACCCTCATGGGTTTCTCTGTAAAATCTCAAACCACAAACTGTGATAGGTGGTACTTCAATTACCGTGACCGGTACTTTCAGTTCTTGTCCAGAAGTAGTACTTGTAGGTCTATAATCAACTACAAAAGCATGTGTCATTCCTGCTTTATAACCTGGAAAACCTTGCACTTTCGTAGTTCCATCTATTTCCGGCCAAGAACGAATCTTGGGCGTCATACTGGGTGCTCTTTTTCTGGGGGAATACCCCATAGAACCTCTACGTGGATGATGTGTGTCTACCATAGGTACACCTCAATCTAATATGAGTTGCGAAACGTACAAATCGTGTACGTTCAAGCTAGAAGGATACATTACACCTTCCTGCTCATGTCCATTGACCGTGACGTGCTTGTTGTGGGATCCCTATAGGATTGCCCATCACGTCTGGTCAAAGGTTGATGTAATTCCCCATTACATAGGTGTGTTATTTATATCTAACGGTGTATCGTCGATAATTGTTTATCCCCACAAAAAGAAAAAGCTATAATTCAGATTTTCCACCAATATCCTAAAATCTCCTTTAAGTCATTTATAGAATCTACAAGCGTACTTTTTGGCTCAAGACCGATCTCACCGATCTTTTGATCCGTAGGTGTTTCTATATCTAAATTTAGTACTCCTTTTAATATAGCATGCCATCCTTCAAGCACCCTCAAACCATAACCAGATAACACCAGATCTATGTGAGGGACTCTAACTTCACGGGCAATATCAGCCGCACTCCTACCTAAAAATTCCAATCCTCTCATATCTAAAGCTAAATCTGTTAGGGAATCTGAATGATGTGGGTCCGAGCCTCCGTTCCTGATGATCACATCGGGTCTATACTCTTTTATGATTGGAGTTATAACTTCTTGAAAACTATGATGATACTCTGAGATGTTAGAATCTCTTGGTAATGGAATGTTCACCGTAAAACCCTCGCCTGCTCCAAGTCCGATCTCTTCTATGTTACCCTTACCGGGATAAAGAGTTTTTGGATCCTGATGTATAGATATAAATAAAACATCAGGTGAACCATAAAATATATCCATGGTTCCGTTTCCCTGATGGGCATCAGTATCCAAAATACACACCCGTTTCCCCTGATTAACAAGGTATTGAGCTGCTATAGCCACATCATTAAATAAACAAAACCCCTCCCCTTTCTCCCTACCGGCATGATGAAGTCCTCCAAAATTTATCACTGTATGATATTCTTCACTCAACTTAGCTGCCTCTAAACTACCACCTACGATCCGTCTAGCAGCTTCAGGAGCCTCCTTTAATACAGGGGTATCAGGTGATAATCTTCCCCCTATTTTCGCCATCTTCTCAACTCTATCTATATATGTAGGGGTATGGACCATACAGAGTTCTTTGTTTTCCGCTCGAGGGGATCCAATTATCTGTAAAGAATCTCCAAGACCCTTCTCCTCTTTTATCATCGAGATAAATTTTGGGAAGCGATCGGAATTGAATGGATGGAAATCCCCAAATTCATACTTCACATAATCTTCATGATAAAGTAAAGGGACTTTACTCATGGTTTTTCCTCATTTCATTTGCAGCTATATGTGCATTACGGATGGGGTTAGGAATTTTGAACTCACAATGATTTTTAACAATCTCTAAAGAAGTCTCAAAAGATACCTTATGCCCAGGGGAAACATATATTGGATTTTTTGCTCTAGAACTGCTTAAAAAAGCATAACCCAGTATTTTTTCCTTATCCGCTATCTCTTTAACGGGTTCTTGATGTGAAACGTCTCCATTCACCGTACCCAATAACAAACTTTTAGCTACACCTATCGTGGCGATATCTAACTCGACACCTAAATGTGACGCTAAACCTAGACATCTCGGGTGAAGTATACCGTTACCATCTACAAGTACTACATCAGGTGAGATATCTGAACTTTTGATCAATTTTATCAACACCGGGAGTTCTCGATAAGAGAGGTATGTAGGTATGTATGGAAAAGAGATTTCCTTTTCAACCATAATATTATCTATTTCTTTACCCTCTCTCCAAAGAGAAAGTGAACCGTATGCTTTATTATTACCATATGAGACATCTACACCGCCCACAATCTTTACACCTTCAACACGACCTTCGATTTTTACTTTTTTCTTAGCTTTTTTCTGCTCTTTTTTCAGCAATTTAAGAACAGGGTCCGCTTCAAAATCCGTAAATAGCACATTCTCAAAGTTTTTGATTCGATCATTTCGTACAGTTATACCCTCACCCTCTAACAGTTCCTTTTTCTTTGGTACACCCATCCCAAATCCCCCTATCTTACCATTAGACATAACGACCCTATGGCATGGAACTACGATAGGCATAGGATTTTCGTTCAACATCTTACCGACAGCGCGTGCGGCTATCTTATCACCCAAGGCTTCAGCTAAAGTCCCATAAGTGGTGACCTTACCCTCAGGGATCTGTCTCACTAGATCGTAAAAATAACTCCTGAACTCGTGGACGATTTTAGGAATGGGCATCGGTCAAGAAATCAATATCTTATAATAAACCATTTTCGGTTTTTCATGTGTTAAAAAAGTATAAAAGCATAGTCACATATCGTTTAGGGAAACGATGAATATAGAAGAAGAACTGAACGAGATAAAAGATAGATTGGGGACCATCGAAAGATACCTGAAACTGAACGCTAAAGAGAACCTCGAAGAAAGTATAGTCAAGCGGTTAAAAACAGATTACAACAAGACAGTAGCTGATGATCCAAGAGAGAAAATACAATCGTATCGGACGGTTGATATCGGAAAAAAAGGAGGGAATTACACAATGAATGGAGAACCTGTAAATAGGGCACAATGCTTCAGAATGGAGAATGAGGTTAGAGAGCTGGGATTTGAAGATTTAGATGAGATCGTAGAACTATCTCAAGATGAAAGAAACCAGAGATTAGACCAAAAATTACAGGAGTGGAAGCAAAAGGATCGTGAAGATAAGGAACATGTAAAACAAACCTTGGAAGAATTGATCGAAAATGATTTCTTTACACTAGAAGATTCGGATGATTTGATGGACCTCATGGATCAGTACGAATCTATTAACGACCAGCTAAAGAAGTTAGAAGATAAACTATAAATCTTAGATAAGTTGAAGATCATGATTAAAGAGGGAGAAAAAGTAATCCTTTGGAAAAAAAACTGGATGACCTTGGTTGAAGTCAACGGAGAAACAAAAAAAGTCTCAGGTCTCGGTATCATAGATACAAATAGGATGATAGGTCAAGAATGGGGAAGTCTCATCGAGTTGGGTAGAGATGAATATAGGCTGCTACAGCCCGCAATTAAAGATGCTGAACATTTCCTGAAGAGAGATGCCCAGATAATATTACCCCGCATAGGTATCCAGATAGCGTTTTACTGCGACCTCTTCTGCGGAGATAACGTAATAGAAGGAGGTGCGGGATCTGGGTTGCTTACTTCAGTACTCGGAAAATGTGTAGGAAAAGATGGCAAAGTGATCACTTATGAACTTCGAGAAGACCATATCAAAACCGCCCGATCGAACATCAAAAAGTTGGGATTAGAGGATAGATGTGAAATAGTCCATGGTGATGTTACTGAAGATGTCGAAGAAAGGGGTGCGGATGCTTTTATAGTGGATATACCAGAACCATGGAACGCCGTATCTATGGCGAATGAGGTTTTAAAAGGCGGGGGATTTTTTGCTGGCTATATTCCATCCATGAATCAATTGGAAAAAACAGTAAAAGAGTTGAGGAAGCATAACTATATAGATATAAAATCTTTCGAAAATTTAGAGCGGGAGATGATCGTGAAAGAAAAGGGTGTAAGGCCCTCCTTTGATATGCTGGGACATACAGGATATGTTATTGTAGGAAGGAGACCAAACGGTGTTTGAGATATTCGGCGTTATATATATGCTCTAATCGTAAGGCTTATAACTGATTTCGCAAATTGACCCTCGAATAGCGACGGGGTCAATAAAATGGAAAAGACAAAAATCACTATCGGCAAATTATTGGAGGAGAAAGCAAAGGAATATCCCGATAAAGAAGCGATCATATTTAATGATCAGAGGATAACCTATAAGGAACTGAACGAAAAAGCTGAAAGACTTGCAAATTTCTTGATGAATAAAGGTATCGGTAGAGGTGATAAAGTTTCTATCTGGCTTCCCAATCTACCTGAATGGGTTGTCGCATGGTTTGCGGTGCCTAAAATAGGTGCAGTCGTTGTACCTACGGATCCTTGGTACAAAAGCGGTGAGATACAGTATATGTTCGATGACTCGGATACAAAAGCAGTGATAACTACAGATACACACGGCAAGTACAAGTTCTTGGATATACTAGAGGAAGTAAAATCTGATCTTCCTAAATTAGAACAGGTCATACTGTTGGAAGGAGGAAGTGACAAGATCCCTACAGTAAATTTCGATGATGCGTTAGAACAAGGTAAAGGTTGGGAAAACGATGAAGACTACTTAGAAAGAAAAAAGAATACGCATTACGATGATATTACCTTTATTCTGTATACCTCAGGGACTACAGGAAAACCAAAAGGTGTTCAACTTACCCATTACCAGATCGTTAAAAATGCACATGATCAGGGTGATATTCTACATACATCAGAAGATGATAAACTCGTAATTCCCGTTCCTTTCAGTCACTGTTTTGGAAACGTTATGAGTATTACATTGATGGTGGTCTTCGGAGGAACTATGATACCTATAGTTGATTTCGAACCACACAAAGCGTTAGATTTAGTAGAAAATGAGGAGGCGACTATGATCCACGGTGTACCAACTATGTTCATCCGCGAACTTGAAGTTGCAAAAGAAGAAGATTACGATACCGATAGTCTCAGAACCGGCATAATGGCTGGGTCTAGCTGTCCAGTTGAGACCATGAAATCGGTTATCGATGACCTCGGATGTAACGTATCGATAACTTATGGATTAACGGAGGCCTCACCCGGAGTCACGATGACGAGGTTCGACGATTCTGTAGAGGACCGGGTAGAGACCGTTGGAAGAGTTATGCCAGATCAAGAAGTAAAAATCGTGGATGACGCAGGTGAAGAAGTGGAACCAGGGGAGACCGGGGAACTATTGGTTAAAGGTTATAATGTGATGGAAGGATACTACAATAAACCAGAAGCCACGGATGATACTATCGAAAACGGATGGCTGCACAGTGGAGATCTTGCGGAAATGGACGAGCGGGGTTACGTGAAGATAGTCGGTAGAAAGAAAGACATGGTAATCGTTGGTGGTTTGAACGTTTATCCCAGGGAGATCGAGGAATACTTACTTGAACATCCCGAGATCAAAGAAGTAGCTGTCGTAGGTGTACCGGATGACGAATTAGGTGAAGTTGTAGCCGCTTCTGTAGTACCCACTAAAAACGCAGACATATCACCACAAGATGTTGTTGACTTCTTGTACGGACGAGTCGCTAGTGCCAAAGTTCCAAGATACGCCGTTGTAGGAATGGATCTACCTGTATCCGGTAGAGGAAAAGTACAAAAATTCAAATTGAGAGACACCTTGACAGAGATGGTTGAAGAGGAAAAGATCGAAAAGATAGTACCGACAAAGGTGAAAAAGAAGGATTAGATATCCTTCTCTTATCTTTATCTCTTTACTTTAGGGTAAAATGTTTAATACATGGCAACAAATTGATTTCCGATGAAATGTCCACACTGCGGTAGAGAAACTGAAGGAGATTTCTGTCCTACTTGTGGGTATAGATTTGAAAAAGACGACGGAAACGATCTCGGAAGTTTGAAAAGCTTACTCAGAAAATTTAAAAACATCTTCTCAATATTTACTCTGTTATTATTTTTAGCATATCTGATACTTAATACTTCGATCTTGATATGGAGTCTTGAATGGGTGCCCCAATATATGACCGATACAGGGACCGTTATATATGTGGTTTTACTCGTACCTGTGGGTATCACCGAGGTCACGGGAACCACTTTCATAATCTATTTCTTCATACTCGTATTTTTTGTTTTATTCTCCTATATTTTTATCTTCTACAAGGGGGTACAGGACTTTATTCATTATATCAAAGAGACCCTCGCTTCAAAAGGAGAAAAATCCAGTAATAAAGCGGATAGCCCTATACCAAGACTTGCCTATATTTTCATGACATTATTATTTTTTAGTTTATCATATTATATGTTTCTAGAGAGGATAGGCATCTCACCCGAAACATCAGGACTCGAACAGTTCCCTTTATGGCAGATCATCTATTTGATGACTAGAGCAGCAGTATGGGAAGAACTTCTTGTTCGAACTGTTTTCTTAGGACTTCCCATGTTCTTCTATATCATTGTTAAAAAAAATAAATGGGATTGGAAGTACATATACGGAGGTTTTGGACTAAAAGATCGTTTCGTCATAATACCGATATTATTATCTTCTACTGTTTTCGCTGTAGCTCATCTAGGAGGATGGGATGTTTATAAACTCCCTCCTACCTTCATAGCGGGACTAGCTTTTGGGTATCTCTATGCTAAGGACGGACTACATTCAGCTATACTACTTCACTTCATCTGGGATTTCCTATCAGTCCCTACAAAGGTATTCGATATCGCAAACATAGAAACTTACTTAGGATTTTTAATACTCCTTTGGATGGCAGCTGGAATCTATTATTTATACCATTACGGTAAACGAACTATAATCTGGTTGTCAGGCAAAAACAAAAAAGAGAAATCTACAGCTACGGTTACAAGGGATAAAAAAGAAGAAGAATCAATAGTTGTACCAGGATTAGGGTCCGTATACGTTTGTCCCCAATGTGGAAATAACAAAGCGATATATACCGAAGATGGAAAACTTGAATGTAAGAGATGTGGTAACAAGAGTGAAACGAAGATCGATACAAGCAGTCGAAAAGTGAAGAAAAGAGATGACAAAACAAGTTGGCCACCTATAGACTGATACAATACTCTCAAAAGCTTTATATTACAGCGGTAGTTCGCCTCAAACAGGTATCATGGTGGAAAGTATAAAAATCGATCGGGATCTATGCACTGGGTGTGGTATCTGTATCCGTTTTTGCCCAAAGAACGTTCTTGGAGAGTCAGATGATCTTAACCAATACGGTAACTATTATCCAGAAGTCGTAGATATCGATGCATGCATCGAATGCGGAAGATGTGAATTGTTTTGTCCAGATTTTGCGATCTTTGTAGAAGCTGAGGAGGAAGAATGATGAAGGAACCGGGAACTTATTTTATGGAAGGTAATGAAGCCTGTGCTGAGGGTGCCATGAGAGCTGGATTGGGATTGTATGCGGGATACCCGATCACACCGGCTTCTGAAGTGATGAATCACCTTGCTAAAGAGCTCCCCCAAACAGGTGGAAGGTTCATACAGATGGAAGACGAGATCGCTAGCATGGCCGTAATTACAGGCGCCTCTTGGAGCGGTTTAAAAAGTATGACCGCTACCAGCGGACCTGGGTTTTCTCTTATGCAGGAAAATTTAGGTTATGCTGTGATGACAGAGACCCCATGTGTTCTTGTAAATGTCCAGAGAGCCGGTCCTTCAACAGGTCAGGCTACCAAACCGGGTACGGGAGATGTGATGCAGGCGAGATTCGGGAGCCATGGAGACTACGAACTCATAGCTTTAAGTCCTAACTCAGTACAGGAGATGTTCGATTTTACAATAAGTGCATTCAACCTTGCTGAAAGATATCGAACACCTGTCATACTGCTGGCTGATGCTGGTGTTGGTCACATGCGAGAGAAGTTTACGATACCTGAAGATGTTGATATCGTAGAAAGAAAAAAACCAGAAGAAGGGGATGTAGAATTCTTTGATACTGATGAAAAGGACCATGTCCCTCCGATGCCCGCTTTCGGTGAAGGCTACGAGTTGATGGTTACGGGTTCTACCCATTTAGGTGATGGAACAAGAGACACAGCCAGTTACGAAGCTCAAGATGATTTGGTCAGGCGTTTAACTGCGAAAATCGAGGATAATAGAGAAAAGATCGAAGATTGGGAAGAAAAACACTGTGAAGACGCAGAACTAGTTCTGATCTCATACGGCTCGATATCAAGACCGGTTAGAGGTGCGGTTAAAAAAGCTAGAGAAGAAGGTTATAAAGTTGGCTTTTTCAGACCTAAAGTTATGTGGCCAAGCCCTCAAGAGAGGATGAAAGAAATCGGTAAGGAATCTAAAATTTTATTGGTTGAGCTTTCTCTCAGAGGTTATAGGATGGAAGTAGAAAGATGTGTGGGTGGAGAGAACCTTTACATTTACGATAGGTTGAACTCGGTACCAACGGTCAATCAGGTCTACGAAAAGATCATGGACGTGATAGAATGATCAGAGCCAAAAAGATAAGAAAAAAATATGTAAGAAATTATCCTTCAGCATTCTGTCCGGGTTGTGGGGATGGGATGGTATTAAATGCTATGTCTAGAGCCGTTGAAAAAAATAGTATCGATCAAAAGGATGTTGTAGCGGTCAGTGGTATAGGATGCGCCGCTTGGATACCTTCACCGTACTGGAAGGTAGATACATTACATACAACACATGGAAGAGCGATCCCTCATGCTACTGGTTTAAAGGTGGGTAATAAAAAACTAGAGGTGATGGTTGTATCTGGAGACGGGGATTGTGCTGGTATAGGTGGGAATCATCTACTTCATGCAGCCCGTAATAATATAGACCTGAATGTATTGATGATCAATAACGGTCTTTATGCGATGACAGGTGGACAAGTAGCACCAACAACAGAGCATGGTGAAAGAACTTTAACGACTCCTTATGGAAATCCATCACAGGGTATCGATATATGTAACGTGGTTAAGCACGCAGGGGCTAGTCATGTTGCAAGATGGACTACCTACCATATGAACGAACTTATAAACGAAATCGATAGGGCTATAGAAACCGAAGGACTGTCTTTTATAGAGGTGCTGAGCCAGTGTCCCACAAGGACCGGTAAGAAAAAAGGCTTATCCGGAGTAGAGATGTTAGAATGGTATAAAGACAACACTACGAAAAGTAAAGACGATGAAGGTATCTACGTCGGCGAGATCCAATATATCGACAGGCCTGAACTTACCGAGGAGATATATAAACAGATCTTAGATCAAGGTGGTGAACCGATATGATCACGGTTAGGATAGGTGGATGGGCAGGTCAGGGAACAGTATTAGCCGGGACGATATTGGGAAAATCCTTATCCCTAGAACAAGATTATGAGGTAGTTCAAAGACGTTCTTATTCAGCTGCGGTTAGGAGTGGAATAGCATACTCGGATATAATTGCAGATAGACAAAAAGTTGACGAGCTCACTATTGAAATACCCCAGTATTTGATTGTTCTTTATCAAGAAACTTTGAATGAATGGAGGGATAAAGTTGAAGGCTGTGAACATCTTATAGTAGATTCCAGCAGAGTGGAGGAAGTTAGTAAATCTAAAGGCAAAGTTTATAGAGTACCTGCTGGTGAAATCGCGGAAGAGATCGCTAGTTCGAAGGCCGCAAATATCGTCCTTTTAGGTGCTTTAGCTCAAATATCTAAGGAAATCGATCTAGATTGTTTGATCAAGACGATAAGATCCGAATTCCCCGAGAAGTATAAAAAGATGAACATCGAGGCAGTTAAGAAAGGATATGAGTATTTTGATGAAGTTCATACAAAAGGTTAATAATAACGTTCGAAAATGTTGGTTTGATATCTAAGATAAAGAGCTGAGAACAGATGACAGATGAACAGGAAAAAGAGGAAGTTGAAGTCGAAGAGATAAGAAACGCTGAAGAAAAGTATAAACGATTAGTTCAGAGTAGAAACGAGTTGAACGAGGAAGCTAAATTTTACAAAAAAGAGAGAGATAGACTTCATGAGGAACGAAAAGAAATTCAGGAAGACCTAGAAAAAAACAAAGCGATGAGGGACAAACTCGTGAAAAAGGCCAAGGAACATAAAGATAAGAGGAACGAGTACCAGCAAAAAGCTAAAGAACTAGTGGAATTTAAACGGGAAAAGAAGGATAAAATTGTTAATAATTTGCCTCAAAAAGTCAACGAACTCGAAGCAGAGATCAAATCAATGGAATTGAAACAAGAAACTACTCCTTTATCCGTCGATGATGAAAAAGAATTGATCGATAAAACCAAAGAAAGGAGAGAAGAATTAAAAGAGAAAAAAGGACTACTCGAAGAGCAGGAAACTTTGATCGGTGAAATAGAAGGCTTGGATGAGAAGATTGACGAACTTTTTGAGAAGGCTGATGAAGAACATCAACAGGTCGTGGAATATTCTGACGAATCTCAAAAATATCATGAAGATATGCAGGACATATATGAAGAGATGAATAAATTATCTGACGAAGCGGATGAAATGCACGAAGAATTCATAGATATCAAGAAAAGGGCGGATCACTATCATGAAAGAGCTATGGATCTGAAGAGCGATGTGATCAGCCTAAAAAGGAAGCGACGTGAACAATACAGGAAGAAACAAGAAAAATTGATGGAACAGAATCTTCAGGTCAAAAAGGAACTTGAGGATGAAGAGAAATTAAAGAAGAAAGAAGACAAAACTCTTGAACAATTGATCAAGGAAGGTAAAGTAGAGATCTGAGGGATAAGATAATATGAAGAGAGCAAAACAAGCCCTGGTAACCGGTGGTTGTGGATTTGTAGGAACGAATTTGATCGATTACCTATTAGAGAAAACTGACTGGAAAATAAATGTTTTAGATAATCTGTCAGTCGGTAAACTAGAATATTTGAAACAGATAGAAAATTATGATGATAACAGAATAGAGTTCTATAAGGGGGATATAAGAGAAAGAAAAGACATAAGATCTTCTATGGAAGGATGTGATTATGTCCTCCATCTTGCTGCCCAGACCGGTGTGATACCTTCTGTTGAGTCACCTCTTGAAGACGCTGATATCAATATAATAGGGACCATAAAGCTACTTGAAGAAGCAGTTAAACAAGATGTTAAAAGATTTACTTTGGCTTCTTCAGCTGCACCTTTAGGTGAAACAGGGATGCCCATCAATGAGAAAAAGGTTCCTGAACCATTATCACCATATGGTGCTAGTAAACTGGCATGTGAGGGATACTGCAGCGCTTATGCTAGAACAAATGGATTAACCACTATTGCTTTGAGATTTTCAAATGTGTACGGACCGAATTCGTGGCACAAAGGAAGTGTTGTTGCTAAGTTCATAAAACAGATCATAGATGGGGAAATACCTGTAATCTATGGAGATGGAGAGCAAACTAGAGATTTTATACATACTAAAGATATATCCCAAGCTTTGTTCAATTCTACACAAAAGGACCTACCAAGCGATTTCGAACTTATCCAAGTAGCTACTGGAGAAGAAACTAGTATCAATGATCTATATGAGGTGATTAAGAGCAAGATGAGTGATATGGACTTCGAAATACCCGAACCTCAGTATGGCGAAAAGAGGCCCGGAGAGATATACAGGAACTACGCTGATATCACTAAAGCCAAAAATATACTAGACTATAGACCTGATATCAGATTGGAAGAAGGACTTGAAGAAACTATAGACTGGTTTTTAGAGAACTATTAGACAAACGGTGCTATTTAGTTTTCAAACGGTTCAAAAATCAATTATATATGTTTTAATATGTATGTTATCGTATGTCAGAGAAATCAGAAGTGACTATTCTCGGGACTAGCGGGGGTATTCCTATCGAAGGTAGGGCTCAATCTGGGATACTCTTGGAAAGGTCAGATACTAAAATACTCTTCGATTGTGGTATGGGTATTCCTTTGAGATTAAGAGAAGCTGGTACAAATGCAGAGGAGATCGATTATATCTTTTTAACCCATAGACATTTAGACCACATCCAAGATCTACCTTCCCTAACGAAAGCTTCCTGGTTAAGGACAGATCAAGCAGAATTCACCATCATTTGTCCTCCAGATATGGTAGATTGGATCCCTGAGATCTGGAAATGTGTAGGGGAATCCGGTAGGGTCGATCTAGATATCAAATCCTTAGCGCCCGATGAGGCTGATATCTTCGGAGGTTTGAAGATCGAAGCTTTTGATACACCGCATATCCAGGGAAGCCAGGGATATAACATAAATGGTGGAAAGATAGTGTATACCGGTGATAGCGCTCCTAATGAAGGTTTGAAAGATGTCTTAAATGATACGGAATTGCTCATACATGAACTTTCCTTGCCTATGAAAACTGAGATACACACAGACCCACAGGGGTTGATAGATACATTAGGTGGGGAAAATATCAAAAAATTAGCCTTGACTCATTTTTACCCCCAAGTGATAGAGAAAATAGAAATTATTAAAGATATGGTCGAAGAGAAAACAGATATAGAAACAGTTATAAGTAGTGATCTTGACAGATACAGTATCAGGACATAAAAAAAGTGGAAGATATGAAATTACTAGTGATACCAACCACGGATTGGGTGGGTCACCCAGTGCCAAATCGTCTAAATTTTATTTTCGATAATATCGCTAAAGAACATAAGGTCGATGTATGTTATTTCAAACTTTTTGACGACGAAAAAAGAAAAACAAGATGTAATCTTATCCCTATGGACAAAAAAGTAGAGAAAGACATCAGTAGTTATTACATTAAAAATATTTTTAAACATGGAAATAAAATTACATCCCTTGCTGAAAATTATGATGCGGTCATATCTGCAAATTTGATCCCCGGGTATTTTGCAAATTTTAGTCCAACTACTGTGATATTTGATTATCTAGATTATTTGCCTGGAAGTGCTGCTGCTTACTATTCAAAACCTCTTGATTTCATGGCACGCAGTGCCGCTAGGTGGGTATCACGGTATAATCTAAAAAATGCGGATGGAATCATTACCCCTACTAAAACATCTAAAAGATATCTAAATGATTTCGTAGATTGTGATATCGAAGTGATACCAAACGGTGTAGATAGGAGTGTGATACATGCCTCTGACCCGAGTATTATCGAAGAAAACTATGGACTCAGCCATCCAGTACTCGGTTATGTAGGTTCATTAGAGAATTGGGTTGATCTAGAATTAATAGTCGAGTTATTCCCTGATGTCAAAAAGCGTTATAAAAATGCTAAATTACTAATAATTGGGCCTGGTCTTCACACAGATTACGCTGAAAGATTGAGAAATAAAGTTAGAGGGATGGATATATCCGATTCGGTCATATTCCTAGGAAGGATTCCATATACTGACTTACCCCGATACATATCAGCGATGGACGTTGGCTTGAATCCAAGAAAGGATCTCATGATGAACAAGATGGCTATGGGAAGCAAAGTCCTTACTTACCTTGCTTGTGGTGTACCTGTATTGAGTTCTAATATGCCCGAAATCGAAGAACGATTTAGTCCAATAGATGGGGTGTTTAGTTACTCTACCGAAGAAGAATTCCTTGCTGAAATACATAAATCAATCTGCGCTAACGTCGATCCTGATGTGATAAAGAACTATGACTGGAAGATCATCTCAAAAAAGTATGAGAGAACTATTTTAGATTTCATAGGCTGATCGCTTAAAGATATAGATTATACATCATACTCCATACATTGTAAATCGTACATCGTACATCGTACATCGTTTTTAACGTTTCTTTCTTAAGTACCTCCTAAATTTTTTAATAGGTGTGAAGTCTATCTATAACATAAATGGATCTATTTGCCCATATAACCATACCCCTCTTGATACTCCTTGCTCTGAGAATCAATACTCGTAAAGTATTATTGATGCTACCTTTAGCAGTCGTACCTGAATTGGATGTTTTCTTTGGCTATCATCGACTTCTCTTTCATAACATATTTATCGTGTTTTTGTTACCTCTTATCTGGGCACTATTCATATATAAGTACAAAGAGGAATGGTTCGGTTATGCATGGATAGCCCTGTTTTTTTTGTCCTCACATCTACTCCTAGACATTACGAACGGTGTAGCTATTTTCTATCCCGTATTATCTACTTTTTATAGCGTACAGGTCTCAATATATCTCCAAAATTTCATAGGTATAATCCCTATACCATCTATAGAAATCATCATCAACACCATAGAAGCACAGCAAACAGTAGCGGTCGGAGGGGGGCTCAGTGCAAGTGAAACATCTCAGAGCTATCCAACTATGGATAATGTATCAGTTTCTTTATTTTTTACACTGGTCGTAGCCTCTTTGATGTATTTTAGAAAAAGTTTCACATTTTTAAAAGAGGTGTATATCCTTATCCGAGATATATTAAAATGGTTTCTTGACAAAATAAGATCAATATTAAAAAAAATTAAAAGGGTTTTGGACTAGAATATCATATATCTTCAAGGTCATCAAAGATATCTTCTTCCTCTTCTTCCTCGGTTAACGGTTCACCGCATTCTGGACACTCTTCCAGATCAGATGAAACCTCTGCACCACAGATGGGGCATTCCGTAAGCTCTTCTTCCTCTTCTGGAGGAGCAAGTTCTTCACCGCATTCTGGGCATTCTTCAGAATCGATAGGTATTACTTCACCACATGTTGGGCAGATTCCTTCTTCAACATCCTCTTCTTCTTCCTCGAATTCATCTTCCTCAACTGGCTCAGTAACAGGTTCCTTTTTTGACATCACCATCATAGCAACGCCGATGACCAATATCACCAGACCTACACCGACACCAGATAAGAAATATTCACCGTAAACTCCTGACGGGTTCTCTATACCCATAAATGGATCCATGCCAGAAAATTTGATAGCCACAGTCCCTAGGGTTAAAAGTATGCCGATCGCTAAGGGGACTGCCGAAAAACCGAGTCCACCTTTTTCAACATCAGAAGTTCCTTCAACTATAGTTTCGTCCTCTTCTTCTAAATCTTCATCTATATCTTCTTCAGCCATGTTTAGCCCTCCGGTATAACACCAGATTAAATCTATATAACTAATAACAAAGGCTTATATATAATTAGTGGTCAAAGAATATATTTATTTCCCGATTATCTCCGTATGGACTTCCCCTGATGGGATGATGCATAAGAATACAGCATCCTTATCCCCAATATTTTCATAAGAATGAGGAACATCACTGGGTATGAAAACAGCATCACCTTTACTGACAGTATACTTCTCACCATCCATCAACAACTCTATAGTACCTTTTAACACATATTGGACATGTTCAGTTTCATCATGTTTATGATACCCCATACTCCCACCGGGCTTGATGGTGAACTTTCTCATAAAGATATTATCTGATCCCTGATCTTTAGATATCAACCACTGTATATCTATATCATCTGCCCTTTCTACATCATTCTTTTCGACGCTGTCAGAATCTATGACAGCGCCTTGCCTTTCGTTTGAAGATGCCATATTATCAAAAATGATAAAGAAACTTCATATATAAAAATAAAGGGGGAAGAGTGTATTATCTTTAACTAACAGAAGGAGATCTAATCTCGGTTTTTTATCTTGAAATATAGTGGACCATAAGTTGAGAGATATTCGTTAACTATTTGTATCATCACTTAATTCAATCGAACTATGTCTGCATTTAATGAACTATTAGAGATTTCTAAAGAGATCAACAACGTACAGAATGCTGTCTATCTCCTAGCTTGGGATGAAAGAACATACATGCCAAAAGGAGCCGTTGAAGGAAGGTCTGAAACAAAATCAGACCTGTACCGAATATATCACAGGTTACTGACGTCTGATCGTTTAAAGAAAGTTCTAGATGAACTCAATAAAGAATCTGTAAAAGCGGATCTAGATGAAACGCAAAGGGCTGCAGTCCGTGAGATGACTAGAGATTTTGAAAGAAGGTACAATATCCCCGACGAACTGGTTAAAAAGATGGCAAAAGTATCGTCAAAAGCTCAAGCAGCCTGGGAGAAGGCTAGAGCGAAATCCGATTTTGATCATTTCTTACCTTATCTAGAAAAGCAGGTGGAACTAAAAAAGGAGGCTGCCGAGTATATAGGTTATGAAAACGAACCTTATGATGCACTTGTAGATGCTTTTGAACCAGGTTTTACTGCGAAAAAGATAAAAAAAATATTTGACCCCATGAAAAATAAACTCTCTTCGATCGTTGAGGATATTCAAGAAACGGAGATCATACCTGGTGATGGGGTGGTCAAAGGGAAAAAATTTGATATCGATAAGCAAAAACGGTTGTGTAGGAGTCTTTCTGAAACTATAGGTTATGATTTTGAACATGGCAGATTGGATGAAGCAGTGCATCCCTTCACTATAGGTATGAACGACGACGTAAGGATCACAAATAGGTACACCGATGAGAATATCTCTTCTCTTTTTAGCTTATTGCATGAATCTGGACACGGCATATACGAACAAGGAATACCAGATGAGTTCTATGGCCATCCATTGGGTCAGCGGATTTCCATGGGATACCACGAATCCCAATCTAGGATGTGGGAAAATTTTGTCGGTAGAAGCAGAGAATTCATGTCCTTTTTATATCCTAAATTAAAAGATAGTTTCCCCATTTTAGGTCAAGAAGATGAAGAAGATATATATCAAGCTATAAATAGGGTAGAACCCACATTCATAAGGGTCGAAGCAGATGAAGTAACTTATAATTTACATATAGCACTTAGATTCGATATTGAATTGGCAATATTTAGAGGAGAATTGGAAGCGGAAGAAACTAAAGAGGTTTGGAGAGAAAAGATGGATAACTATTTAGGAATCATACCAGACGATCCTGCTAAAGGTGTACTACAAGATATCCATTGGTCTTCCGGGGATTTCGGATATTTCCCGAGTTATGCACTAGGCAATCTATATGCCGCACAGATCTACAAGAAGGCCGTGGAAGATATCGATAATTTACAGGAGAAAGTAGCAAAAGGTAAATTTGGAGATCTTAAAAATTGGTTGAACGAGAACATCCACAGACATGGTAGGAAGTACCGAGCTGCTGAGATGACTAAAAGGTTGACTGGAGAAAGTTTGAGTGAAAAATTCTACATCGATTATCTTAAAGGGAAATACGAACCGATCTACGGGATCTGA
>JAWOGF010000075.1:0-41472 GCA_046497075.1 Candidatus Saliniplasma sp. | reverse complement strand
ATAATTTACAGGAGAAAGTAGCAAAAGGTAAATTTGGAGATCTTAAAAATTGGTTGAACGAGAACATCCACAGACATGGTAGGAAGTACCGAGCTGCTGAGATGACTAAAAGGTTGACTGGAGAAAGTTTGAGTGAAAAATTCTACATCGATTATCTTAAAGGGAAATACGAACCGATCTACGGGATCTGATTTACAGGATTAAATCCCTTTATCAATCCTTATTTGCTATAGAACTAGCCTTCCTGAGATGAGGAGTCAGTTTGATGAAACTTGGACAGACATATGAACATAGTCCACAGTCTATACAATCTTCAGCGTGATATTTCTTGATCATTTTACTGTCATCCTTTTTTGCAGCTTCCATTATAAGAACTGGATAGATGTCAACAGGACACACTGTGTTGCAGTATCCACATCTGATACACGGTTTTTGTTTTTCATAAGGGCTGGGCTCAGAATGGGTAAATGCAGTGATACCAGATGTAGCTTTCATAACGGGGTATGATGCATTGGGTATCGTAGGCCCCATCATAATTGATCCAATAGCGATTCTATCAAATTTCTCAGAAGTGGTTCCACTGTGTTTTAGAACATGCTCAACGGGGGTTCCCATCCTGACCCAGAGATTTTTACCGCCAGTTTCTTTTGAATAAAGTGTTAGCCCCCTTGAGACTAATGAGTCTCCATCTAAGACAGCTTTAGATACTGCGTATGCTGTAGCTACGTTATGAACAACTACACCTACAGATGGGGGGAAACCTTTTGAAGGAACTTCTCTGTCCAAAACTTCTTTGACTAACAGTCTTTCACTACCTACAGAATAATTTGGTCGAATCCGTACGATTTCAATACCATTCTTTTTCAATAGTTTTTCAAAACCTGGGACCTCTCCTTCTTTAGTTCTGGTAGCAAACAAGATCTTATCGACCTGTAGCATCTTTCCCATCAGTTTGATACCTTGTATCATTTCTTCACCTTTCTCCATCATCAACCTGACATCGCATGCTAGGTTCGGGTCGCTTTCTTTCGCATTGATTATAAGATGAGATATCTTTTTTTCTTCTGATAGTTTAAGATGTGTAGGAAAAGAAGCTCCACCTAATCCAACTATCCCTGCTTCTCTAACTCTGCCTATAAGTTTTTCTATTGAACTTCCTATAAGGTTCATAGGTTCGTAGAACGGATGTTTTTCCTCATTTTCAGTACGTATAATAACTGCATTTTCTAGTTCCTGAGAAATAGGATGTTTTAATTTCTTGATATCCTTTACAGTTCCATTAACAGGACTGTGAACCGGAACTACCATAGGGCCCCCATTTTCAAGATCTCCAATCTTTTGCCCGTATTTTACTGGATCTCCAACTTTAACTAGAGGTTCAGTTTCCTTACCTATATGCTGCCTTAAAAATACTATCATCTCTTCAGCAGGGGGAACTTCTGTAAAAGGATCGTCGATGGATTCTTTCTTCATACTGATATCCATCTCGAACCCCCCCTCTTCTTTGAAATGACGGATGCGTTCCTCATCTGTAGGCATGATCATGCACCTCCCTTTGATTCTTTATGACCATAGGGTGTTTTTATACCGATCTTATCAAGATATGGTGTAGCCATATTTAGGATTACAAGAGCTATTACAGAACCACCTAGTACATTCAATAGTTGTAGAGCAAAGGTTAGAACTGCTAAAGATATACCGAATACATACTGGGAATTCTCAGTTAGAGGGGTAGATTGTGGTTCAGTTGCCATGAAGAACGCTAGGAAAATAACACTTCCAGTGAAAACATGGAATGCTATCCGGAGTATTGGATCTCCATCTAGGTATAAACCTGTTCCAGCAGCAAGGATGGTCATCGTGACTAAAGTCGAAACGATTATACGCCATTTGTACCTGAGCCAATAAGCAGCGATCGTACCAACGATCAGTACGACGAGACTAGAGGCCCCTCCTATCCAACCATGGGTCTGCCATAAAAAAAGACTCTGAGCTGCAGATAGTTCAGTTCCAATTATAGGTAACGTTTCATTACTAAATATCCACATAGAACTCTGTAAACCTTCCGTTGTTATCAGATTAAGGTCTAGGTGATGAGTATGAAAAAGCAACCCCTCGTCTAAAGACTTTAAAGACAAAAATAAAAGGAGTATCACTTTTGAAACGGCTGCAGGGTTAAGATATTTCCTATCAAAAAACCTACCTTGTCCATATTTAAAAACTGATATCATCAACAATGAAACAAGAGCTGTGACAAAAAATGGACTTGCGATGGGCATAGCTAGTCCAACGATCAAACCAGCTACGAGTGGAGATAGATGTGATTTATAGGTAGGTTCTAACCCTTTCCATATCTGGTATGAATATATTGTACCATGAACTATCAAAACAACCCCCAATGCTATTATGATATGTAAAAATGCATCCATACCCATTATAATTACCGAAGCAAGTGCGATGATACACAACAATAAAAATGTCCTCAGCATCAACTCTTTTTTGTCAAAGCCTATATGCAGATGCGGTGGATCTTCCATTTTGAATACTTGATCCCCATCTCCCATTTCTTCACCTTTAGTTAATATCCTAATATATATATCACTTTGTTATATATGTAAATTTTGCTAAAGATGTATGGAATTGATGCTTTAAAAAGTAAAAGCCACCGACGGGATTTGAACCCGCGGTCTATGGTTTACGAAACCATCGCTTTGGCCAGCTAAGCTACGGTGGCAGTTTACATTTTTAGCTTCTCAAAATTAAACCATTATAGATAAATTGTTATTTCTTCATTGGAATTTTTTCTTGGAACGTTTAAGAGCTTCGATACCTGCCATCTCTTTCCCTGCTAGGAAATTGATACATGAACCACCACCTGTAGAAAGATGGTCGATGTCTTTTGTAAGACCTAGTTTTTCGACAACTGCAGTACTATGTCCTCCTCCTATTATACTAAAACCATTAGATTTAGCCACTGATCTGAATATTTCTTTGGTCCCGATGGAAAACTCATCTATCTCAAAAGCACCTGCAGGTCCGTTCACTACAACCAGATCAGTTTCTTCGATCAAATTTTTATAATCGACTATGGTGTCCAAACCGATATCGTAAACAGGGTACTCGGAAGGAAGTTCATCCAACTGAACTCCTTTTCTCTTCCCATCTTTATTCAAAACCACATCGGTTGGAATGTTGATCTTATCTCCATACGCATTTAGTAATTCCCTAGCTTCCTCGACTAGATTTTCATATCCTGAGAGTTCTCTTTCTAAAAATTTACGATTCCCTTCTCCAAGTTCATTCCCGTCAGCTATCAGGAAAATGTTCCCTACAACCCCTGTTGTCAGTACTCTGTCCATTGTATTATTACGAAGCATCTGGGTTGCGATCTCCAAAGAATCGTGAACCTTCATCCCACCCAAGATGATTATCTTATTATCTAAACTCTCATCAAAAGCTTTACCCATATCAACTATCTCTTTCTCCATAACCCTACCAGCTACCATCGGAACTTTCTCGGCGAACCCTACCAAAGTTGGCTGGGATCTATGGGCAGCAGCGAAGGCATCATGAACGTAATAATCAAAAAGAGGAGCTAAGTTTTTCACGATGTGTGAGTTTTCATGGACAGACATATCGGGATTACTTTTTAGATAAGTCTCTTCTGCAAAGAATCTTGCATTTTCCAGCATCAATATATCCCCCTTTTCCATTTCATTTATCTTCTTTTTTACCCGACTGTCGAAAAGGCCATCGATATACTCTACTTCTCTCCTGATCAGTTTATTCAGCCGTTCAGCATGAACCTTCATAGGTATATAATCATCCTTTCCTGGTCTACTCTGATGAGCAATTATCACAACCTTAGACTCACTGAGTTCGTAGATTGTAGGAACATGACTACGTATACGATGGTCATCGAGTATCCTCCCGGTAGAGGGATCCAGGGGTGAATTGATATCGACTCTTATACCGACGGTTTTATCTTCTAGATCGAAATGATCGAGGGATAATAATTCCTCTTCGTATGCCATTATATCCGTAGGTTGATTATGCGGTATGAATATAAGTTTTACCACCGATTCAACCAAAATATACATATTATAAACCATATTACCTCGGACCATGAAACTCGAAGAACGATCCGATCTGATCAAAAGGAAAGTCGACGAAGTTGTGACTGATGAGGAATTGAAAGAACTATTAGAACAAAAAAACAAGCCTGTAGCTTATATCGGGGATGCACCTACGGGTAAGATGCACACAGGCCATTTTATCACGCATAGAAAGATCTCAGACTTCCTTAGAGCTGGATTCGTATTCAAAGTTTTACTAGCAGATATCCATGCTCACTTAGACGACCTAAAAAGTCCTTTCGAATTACTTGAAGCTAGAAGTGAATATTATGAGGAATGTATCAAAGGGATGATGGACGCAACAGGAGTGGACTGGTCAGACCTAGAATTCGTAAAAGGGAGCAGTTTTGAATTGGAGGAAGAGTATACCCTAGAAGTGCTAAAACTCGCTGCTGATACAACTCTGAATAGATGTCAACGAGCTGCTGCAGAAGTGGTCCGATATGGGGAGAACCCAAAACTAGGTGGGTTCATCTACCCGCTCCTTCAAACCATGGATGTAGCTGCACTGGATGCAGATGTTGCATATGGGGGCGTCGATCAAAGGGGTATATATATGTTATCTAGAGAGATTTTACCCAAACTGGGTCATAAGAAACCGATATGTGTTTTCGCTCCGCTATTAACAGGATTGACCGGTGGAAAGATGAGTGCGTCGGAAAAAGGTTCGAAGATAGACCTTTTAGATGATAAAGAAACCATCAAAAGCAAGATGAAGGACGCATATTGTCCGGCAGGGGAGAAGGAAAACAATGGGGTTTTGGAACACTTAAAATATCTAGTATTTCCTGTCCTCAAATCTAATAAGGACAAATTCATCGTAGAGAGACCAGATAAATGGGGTGGAAATCTTGTCTACGAAAAATACTCCGAAGTCGAAGGAGACTTTTTATCTGGTGATCTGCATCCACTCGATCTTAAGATGGCTGTAGCCGATGAATTAGTTGAAATTTTAAGACCTATCAGAGAAAGGTTTGAAGATAAACAGGGATTGTTAAACCGGGCGTATCCAGACGGAGAATAGATCACCTTTTAGGTCTACTTGACCCCATCTCTCTTATCTGGTCCGCTGCATAGTCTACACACTGTTCTAAAAATATTTTAACCTTGCCTTCTCCTTTTAAAACAGCAGCTCCTTTATGCCCTCCACCAGATACATTCTTCCATGATTCTCCGACATTTTTTAAGATTCTACCGATATCAATACCCTTTTCTACCACTCCTTCTTTTGCCCTACCAGAAATCAAAAATTTTTCATCTCTCTGTGAACCGGTAAAACTGATATCAGCCCCGGATATCAAAAGAAGAGTCGATACCGATGATTCGAAACTACTAACCTTTGTATAAGCTACTAGATAACCATCGACTTCTAGATAATTAGACCTCTTGGCACCTTTTAATCTACAGATCTTTTCGGAATAACTTCTATCCGTACCTATCACATCCGATACCTTTGCCAGTGAGATCCCGGACTTCTCTAAGATCTCTGCTGCAGTTCTGAAAGTACATGAGTTAGCCCTTTTAAAATAAGACGTATCTGTGATCATCCCTGCAATCAACCCAATTGCCTCTTTTTTCGAAAGGCCCTCCGGATTGATCAAGTCATAGACGATCTCAACACATGACGTCCTTTCTTCGTAAATAATTTTATTATCCCAATGATTGCTAGGATGATGGTCTATTACTATCAAATTTTCGATGTCATCAAGTTTTATGGGTTTCAATTGTTCAGGGTCCGGTGTATCTATCACTACGATCTGTTCATAATCCGATAAATCTGGATCTAATATATAATCAAAATCTAGATACTTTACAAGTCTTTTACCAGTTCTATCAGGATGATCTGGTAAAGCAATCGCCCCGCCAATCCTATTTCCTAAAAAATATAAACTACCTATCGCGTCGGGGTCTGCGTTTTGATGGGATAAAAAAAGGGTTGGTATGTCCCTTTTCAGTTCCATCTAGTTTTCTCCATCACTTACTGGACCCTGCTGCATTCCGCCCATTTGTGATGTTAACTTTTGCTGAAGTTCTTGGAATTTATTCCGAAGTTTCTCTTCCTGTCTAGAAAGAGATTTCAATCGAACTTCTGAAGATTCTAGATCATCCTCTATCTCTTCAACTAGATCATCTCTATCCTCTACCTGTACTAAGATCTGTTCACCGATATTCTTGTAAACCTTTGTTTCATCTTCCAATTTGTTAATCTCCTCTAACGCGGTTTCTAGATCTTTCTTACGTGTTTCCAACTGTTGCTTCTGTTGTATAATCTGTTGAAGTTGTTGTTGGATCTGTTGAACTTTCATTATTTCGCTTTGCATCTCTTCTTGATTCATTGCCATTTTATATACCTCCATTAGTTAATATCATTCCATATTTCATTCGATACTTCCAACCACCTTAAATATGAGTTTACTGCCGCCCTCAAAGCCCTAGTATCCTCAGCTAGAATCTGTATCTCATGGGATTCAAAATCGAGTTTTACCTCAACCCTTCTCATCCCTTCTTCAGCCTCTGGTAGTAAAGACTCCATCGATGCTTCAGTCATCTCACTTTCAGGTAATTGTATAAAAGCATTTTTCATGATTATCGTGCTTTCAAATCTTTCTTCACATTTGGCCTCTCTTTGTAGAAAACTCTGCCACCACAGTTTTCACATTGGATCCCAACGGTGCTTATGTCCTTTATCCTTTCTTTACAAAGGGCACATTTGAACATCTTATTCTTCCTCTTCTATCCTTTTGATCCTTTTTCCTAGATGGGGTTTGTAAGCTCCACCAGCAAAGGTTAGGTCACATTTTTGACAGTTCCATATCCCTGTACTTTCCCGTTTCACTTTCTTATGGTGACACCTAGGACAATCATAGTACTCTTTCTGTTCGCTTTCGATCTCCTTTATCGATCTTCTGACCTTTACACCGTAGCGAGAACTGAATCGGCCACTGCTTCCTACCTTTTTCTTCTTAGCCATAATTACGCCCCGTTTTATGTATGCTTATGTTCAATATATTTATACTTTCCGCTCCTCAACGGCGTCTTTCACTTTTTGCCTTAATGTTTCGCCGATCTCTTGAGATAGTTCAATACATTCAACGGTATCTTCGTATTCAAATGTTCCACTCAGTCCTTTCTGCATGGCAACTAGGTCACCATCTTCATTGGTAGATACCGTAAGTCTAGCCTCTGCTATCTTCTCCTCTTCAAGGCCAGAATCCAATAATATAGTATCTTTGATTTTAGTGAATGTGGTAGGAACGACAACATGTTCTATAGGCAGGTCATAATCATCGCCTAAATCATCATACTCAGAGGCAGGAACAACTGCATCCATCAAGGCCGCCATAGCACCTATCCCGCTGGCATCGATGAGATTACCGTCGAAATTTAGGACGTGAATGTCTATAAAAATCATCCAAACCTTTTCTCCTTCCTCGATGCAGAGTTTCGAAGTATCTACCACTCCGCCTTCTCTGATGCCTCTATCTACAACCCTTGCTATCTCGGTTGCATCTTCCCCAGGAGGGCCTGACTCATATTGTGGAGATGCCATGGGTATCAATTCAGCATTTGTTATTACTACACCTTGGGCAGGGGTATCCGGGAAAGGCTCTCCGTCGTCCATTTTTATACCTACTACTACTTCTGTATTACCTAACTTCACTCGTGCAGAACCTTCAGCTGGACCGATTGATCCAACTTCGATCTCTAGGTCACGATGTTCCAATGTTTCTCTACCATCTATCCTTTTACCATCTTTTATTAACCTATACAAATAATCTCTTGTTATTGTGGATATGATCTCTTTCATATTTATTCCCCCTCCTGAGCTTCTCCATAAGATTCATCTAACTCTTTCTCATCATCAAGCGTTGTAGAATATCTCGTTTTCAATGCATCTCTCTGTAATTCATAGATCTCATTGCATGCGTTAATCGCCAATTCCATAGCCTCCTCATATTCCTCTTTGGTCAAATTACCATCCATCTGTAATAAGGTAAGTTTATCCGTATTGGGAACTAAGCCTATAGGTACATCAGCTTCACCGAAATTATCCTCATTCTTGCCGAGGTCTAGTACCACATGTCCATCGATCTTCCCAGCTGCACAGGCTGAAATCATATCGGACATGGGGATACCTGCATCAGCAAGGGCCACCGATGCAACAGTAAGACCGGCACATCGTGTTCCAGCACTTGCTTCAAGAACCTCAATAAAGATATCAATAACCGCTCTAGGGAACATCTCTACAAACACTACTTCTTCCAATGCTTCAGATATGACCTTACTGATCTCAACTGATCTTCTATCAGGCCCTGGTCTTTTTCTATCGGGTACTGAAAAAGCTGCCATATTGTATCTAGCCCGGACCACAGCCTGCGAAGGTTCCTGTGCATGCCTTGGATGCATCTCTCTAGGTCCATAGACAGCTGCCAATATCTTGTTTTTACCCCATTCGATATAAGCAGAACCGTCAGCTCTTTTCAATATTCCAGCCTCTATCTTGATATCTCTTAATTCATCAACATCTCTACCATCTAATCTTTTTCCATTTTCATCAATCAATTCCATATCTTTATTACTCATGATAAAATACCTCCTTTGATCTTACTCCTTCTCACTATCACTTAGATCTTTACCTGTTTTTTCCTTTAAAAAATTCTCAACTGCATTCGTTAACCCTACAACCTGAGCTTTCTCTTCGATCATCTGTATTGCTTTTACAGCTATATACTGTCCCTCAAGGTCACCGTCGATCCATATCCTGCCATTCTGTCCCACAAATATTCTACACCCGGTATAGTTCTTGAGCATCGATATCATAGAACCTTTCCTTCCGATAACCCGTGGAACCTGTGAGGGAGCGATCTCTATAATCTGACCGCTGTTGAGTTTTCTCAATCCCTCTTCGTCCATGCTGACCTGAGTCTTCTTTAACTCATCTACATCGGTGATACGGATCAATACCGCGTCTCCAACATCGATATAACTTGCGGTGTCTCCATACTCAACTCTCCAGGGGACATCATTAACATGTAATATCGATATAAATGGTGCGTTTATATCCACCATCCAAATAGACGAGTTTAGATCAGTCACTGTACCGATCACTTTATCTCCTTTCTTGGGATCGTACCTTCCACTTTGGGCCGCTACATTCACATACCCAGAGCGGAAAGTTTTAACTCCTAATTTCGCTGCGTATATCTTTCCATTTCGTTTGAAAGTTCCCCTACCCGGCTTTAAATCTTGATCTTCCTCTATAATATCTCCAGGTAAGAGAAGTTCTCTTTCAGTTTTCTTTTTATTCTCACTCATATATAAACACCTTATCTAATCATTCGTTAAATCTATTATTTATATCAATCTACTTTTTCTATCTCTACATTTCCTTTTGTTTTCTCATTTACTACTTCAAAGAATTCATCTTTAGCTCCTGCAGGAAGTTTGATCTTACACATCCAACTCCCATCATCTGTCCACTTTTCATCGATTATGTTACCAACATTTTTGAGGACTCCATAAATCTTGCCATAAAGATCCCCTCTTACTTTCACAGAAAAAGTAAGTTTTTCGAAACTCATTGGTAGAAGAGTTTTTATTTCATCAACTATCTCCTCCACTTGTTTACTGACCGGTTTGAATGGGTCGATATGGATATTTGCTTCTTTAATAGCATTTTCTATCCTTTTCGGTGGATGAGGAGCATTGGTCTGTGGGTTCATAGAGTCCCTGACAATCCTATCGATGATCTCTCTTTCCTTCTGCTCTTGCCTCTGTTTTCTTTGTTCAGTGGTTAGCTGAACCTCTCCTTTGTCCAATATCTGTTCTGCGAGGAGTTCGATTTCATTTGTATCAAAAACCATATCTAACAAACTATGAGAAGCCTCTTCGCCCTTTTTTGCGTCTGAGAAAACTTTCTCGGCGGGCATATTTTCTAACAAGTCAACTTCTTTACCCCCTCTGTACTTTTCTACAGCATCGGGATCAAGAAGTATCTCAAAATTTTCACCGTGAGACCTGTATCTAGCAATAACGTACTCATCAAGAAGGGATTCAGTGTGTTCTTTTTGATAATCTCTTTTGCCCACCTAAAGGCCCCCTATATCTACGATACATCCTCTAAAAATTCACTGATGCGATCCTTGGAGAGCTTATAGAAATCCTCTTCTTTCGTAATAACCGCTATCTCTAATGACCTTGAGTCTAATTCACCATCTGCTGCTCTGTTCAACCCTTTAATAGACAATTCTATACTTTCATCTAATGTCATATCCTCTTCATAACCCTGGTCGAAAACTTCCTGGACTTCATCTCTATCCATACCGATACTCTGAGCTTTTAAAGCTTGGAAAGCTCCACTTGGATCGGTTTCATAAAGATGAGCACCTTCATCATCTACTCCAGCTATCAGTAGGGCAGTACCAAAGGGCCTAACACCGCCATATTGAGTATATGTTTGCTTGTAATCACAGATCTTTTTTACAAGAGTTTCGATATCCACACGTTCATTGTATGAAACTCTATTGATCTGAGCTACCACTCTAGCGTGGTCAACTAAAACTCTAGCGTCTGCAAATAAACCAGACGTGGCCACAGCAGTTTTTTTATCCACTTGGAATATCTTTTCTATAGAACTTGATATCACTAAATCATTTGAAATTCTTTTATCAACAACTAAGGCTACACCATCTTCTACTTGGATCCCTACCGTCGTAGTACCTCTTCTAACTGCTTCTCTAGCGTACTCGACTTGGAACAATCTTCCATCTGGTGAGAAGACGGTTATTCCTCGGTCATAACCCATCTGTCCTGGCTGCATTTCTCTTTCACCGACCGGTATAAGAAATACTGTAGTTATAAACCTTACCCTTTAGATTTTGAATAAAAAAAGCTCTCTTCAATTGAAGAATATAAAAGAAATAAGGGAGGGAAGGGGGGAGGTTATCATGATTTTGTGATACCCTTTCCCTTTTAGAAAAAAAAGGGAGGGAGGGTGATTATCGTGATTTATTGAGGAGGGGTTTGTGTATCACTATACACATATACACGGCCCTATTTAAAACTTCGGGTAATATCCTCAAATAGATTAAAAACTAAGAAGAAGATTATAGTGTATTGTTAATTAATGAACGTCTATTTAAAGTTTATCTCATTGAGAAATTATCATCGCGCGATCATGTAACAATATAATATTCAGATAACACCAATCGAAAATAATTTTAAGTGCACTGGGAATCTTGGTACATGACACTATCAATCGACATAGGTGGAACTTTCACTGATTTTGTTTTTATAGATGAAGAAATAAAACATTTCAAGATCCGATCTACCCCGTTCAAACCCGAAAAAGCCTTTGCAGAAGGCTTGCAAAGGATCGAATACGGAGGTAACGACGTGTTTCACGGAACAACCGTGGCCACAAATGCTGTTCTCGAAGGAAAAGGTGTTAAAACCGCATTTATCACGAATGAAGGTTTTGAAGATATATTGTTCATCGGTCGGCAGGATCGACCAAAACTCTATGACCTTCATGTATCCAAACCCAAACCACCAGTCGATGGGGAGGATTGTTTTGGTATATCGGGAAGGATAGATCATCAGGGAAAAGAGATACAACCACTTGATATAGAAGAGGTAGAAAAAATAGCTCAATATTTATCAGAAAAGGACCTCTGCGCAGCAGTATGTTTACTTCATTCTTACAAAAATACAAAGCATGAAAAAGAAGTTGGAAAGGTGCTAGATCATTATGGGGTCCCTCACACCCTATCTCATAAAATATCTAGAGAATTTCGGGAGTATGAAAGGGGGATGACAACACTGTTAGATGCTTACTTGTCTCCTCTTGTTAAAGATTATTTTTCATCAATAACCAATTTTTTGGAACAAGAGCCTTACATTATGAAATCAAGTGGTGGTCTCGAAAAAGCTTTGTCAGTTAATCCCATAGATACATTCTACTCTGGTCCTGCAGGAGGGGTAGCTGGTGGTCTATATATATCGAAATTGAGTGGTAAAAAAAATGTAGTCACTTTTGATATGGGGGGAACCAGTGCTGATATGGCCACCATCATAGGCGGTGAGATGGATTGGAAGGATACCGGTGAGATCGAAACATTCCCCGTCCAGTCAAGGATGGCCGATATAGTAACAGTGGGATCAGGTGGAGGGAGCATAGCTAGGTGTGATGAGGGGGGTGTATTAAGAGTCGGTCCGAAGAGTGCCGGTGCAGACCCTGGTCCCGTATGTTACGGTAAAGGTGGAGTTAGACCAACAATCACTGATGCCCTACTAGCCATGGGATACATAGACCCAAACTATTTCTTAGGTGGTGAGATGGAATTAGATAAGAAAAGGGCAGAGGCTTCCCTAAAGGGGTTAGCGGATGATATTGGTATGGGATTAGAAGAAACATTGCTAGGTATTTTCAAGGTTGCGAATTCGAATATGGCTAGGACTATGAAAACGATCACGGTCGAAAGAGGACTGGATCCTAAACATTTTTCTATATTGGCTTTTGGTGGTGCGGGTCCACTGCATGCAGCTTATTTGGGTATGGAATTGGGAATATCCCACGTGATGATCCCACCATTACCCGGTGTATTTTCAGCGGTTGGAATTGCAACAGGTGACATCGTACTTGATTTCCATAAAACAATGTTCAGTCCTCTATCTGGTAGAGAAAGGGTCGAAGAAGAGATAAGAAAGATGAAGAGAGACCTACCTGATGGGGAAGTTAACGTCTTCCTTGGTTTAAGGTATGAAGGCCAGGGATATCATATCAACGTAAAATACGAAGACAAGATAACTGAAAAGTTTCATAAAAAACACAAAGAAAGATTTGGGTATGCAATTCAGGATTCCCCGATAGAGGTCGTCAGAATACATATCGAAGTTAGAAAAAAAAGGAATGTCGATATGGCATCGACCGGATATAGTGGAAGCAATTCACCTAGTAAAAGGGAATGCTTATTTCCAGAGGGAAAATACAACACCTATGTATTAAACAGAGATTCCATCGATGCTGAGACTGAAGGTGAAGGACCCACCATTATAGAAGATCGAAATTCGACTATTTTGGTTCCACCCGACTGGAGATTTAGGGTAGGTCAGCACGGGATAATCCATATGGAGAAGATAAGATGACCGAATTAAAACCCACTGAAATAGAGGTCATGAAGCACGCCTTTATCTCTATCGCTGAACTAATGGGTGCCTCTCTTCAGCGCAGTGCTTATTCACCCAACATAAAAGAGCGTAAAGATGAGTCCTGTGCGGTGTTTTCGAAGAATGGTGAGATGATCGCACAGGCTGAACACATCCCTGTACATCTAGGAGCCATGCCCAGTTCTTTAGACTCTGCTTTGGAATACTGTGAGATGCAGGAGGGGGATCAGATCATATTGAACGATCCTTATGCAGGAGGGACTCATCTTCCCGATATCACTGTGATTAAACCGGTATTTGACGGGGATCTGATAGGATATGTGGTGAACAGAGCTCATCATGCGGATGTTGGGGGAAAGGTACCGGGCTCTATGCCGGGAATGAGTAAAACTCTAAAAGAGGAGGGGATATTGATTTCCCCTACACATATCGTAAAGAATGGTAAGTTATGCCAGGAAGTACTAGACCTGTTTAAAAAGTCTCGAACTCCCAATGAAAGGATAGGGGACCTCAATGCTCAGATCGGCGCAAACAAGAGAGGTAGTAAAGAACTGATAAAAAACGTAAGGCGTTTTGGATGGGATAAATACAACGATTTCACAAGAGATATCATCAAATATTCTGAAACAAGAACCAAGAATATAATTAAAGGTTTATCCAAGTGTGAATTATCTTATGTGGATTATATGGAATGGGAACCAAAAGTGAAACTTAAAGTGAAAATCAGTATAGGTGAAGAAACCACAGATTTTAATTTTACAGGTACTAGTGAGCAGGTAGAAGGTAACATAAATGCTCCGAAATCAGTAACCCACTCAGCGATATATTACGTCTTACGATGTTTATTACCCGAGGATGTCCCCGTAAATCAGGGCTGTTATAGACCAGTAAATATCTCTATTCCAAGGGGTTCAGTTCTCAATCCCCGACCTCCAGCAGCTGTTTCCTCTGGTAATGTAGAAACATCTCAGCGAGTAGTAGAACTTATATTCAGGGCCCTAGAGAACATTTTCCCGGATAAGATATGTGCGGAAAGCCAAGGGACCATGAACAACCTGATCATCGGGAATGAGAATTTCACATACTACGAGACTATCGGTGGTGGTGCCGGAGCATGTTCGTGTGGACCGGGTGAGAGTGGGGTTCACGTTCACATGACCAATACCAAAAACACACCTATCGAAGCTCTAGAAAAGGAGTATCCTTTACTCATCCATGCTTATAAATTACGCAAAGGCTCAGGAGGTTCAGGTAAAAACAAAGGTGGTGATGGTTTGGTCAGAGATATCGAAGTCCTTGAGGATGCTCACCTTTCTATCCAATCTGAAAGAAGGAAATACCCCCCAAAAGGTGTACAGGGAGGAAAGGATGGAAAGACTGGAAAAAATGTTCTTATACTGGATAGAAAAGAAAAAAGACTCAGTGGTAAAGTTAGTCTCCTTTTATCTGAAGGCCATAGGATACGAATTGAGACGCCTGGTGGAGGAGGTTGGGGTCCGATGTCCTAAGGTTATTAGAAAGATTTAAGTGACACTACTTGTTCCAAAAAATAAGAAGTTTAGACTTCGTTCCCTAATAGGGACTTCGAAGTAATGGAGTATGATAAAATGACAAAAAAAACCGAATATTTACGGAAGAAATACGAAGAGATGAAAAAAGAAGGGCTCACTTGGAAGATCAGGGACCTAGAGGGACCATCTACTGCACATGTCACAGTTGACGGCAAAGAGTGTATAATGCTGGCTTCAAACAATTATTTAGATTTGGCAAATCACCCAGAATTGAGAAAGGCTGCTAAAGAGGCTGTTGATAAATATGGAGCAGGAGCGGGTTCAGATTGGTCTATCGCCGGGACAATGGATATCCATGAAGAACTCTGGGACAAGATAGCTGAGTTCAAAGAAACTGAAGCAGGTATGACTTATCAGACAGGTTTCGCAGTTAACGCCGGTTTGATACCGCAACTTGTAGAAAAGGGTGACCTGCTGATCTCTGACGAACTTAACCACGGTAGTATAATCGATGGTGTAAGGTTATCCCGTGCTGATAAGATGATATACTCCCATTCCAACATGGGCGAATTAGAGGATTGCCTGAAACAGGCTCAGGAAGAAGGATACGAAAGAACCTTAGTCATAACTGATGGTGTCTTCAGTATGGACGGCGACATAGCAAAGATGGACGAGATACAAGACCTAGCCGATGAATATGGAGCTATGACTTATGTCGATGATGCTCACGGAGAAGGTATCTTAGGTGAAGGTAGAGGTATAGCAAGAGAGTTTGATCTAGAAGACAGGATCGACGTAGAGATGGGTACCTTTTCTAAGGGACTCGGAGGATTCGGCGGTATGCTGGCCGGTGATGAAGGTCTTATCAATTATGCATACAATACTTCTAGAACATGGCTTTTGAGTGCTGCTTTCCCACCACACGTTGCTGCAGTGAATATCAGAGCCCTTGACTTAGTAATGGAAGAAAAAGAAAGGGTGGAGAAATTGTGGGATCTGACAGAATACTTCAAGAAAGAGATCGAAAGTTTAGGATTTGATACTGGTATGAGTGAAACACCGATAGTTCCAGCCATGATCGGAGATAGCAAGAAAGCACAGAAACTTGCAAATAGGTTATATGATGAAGGTATCTTCGCTCTCGCTATCGTTTATCCGATGGTCGCTAAAGGAAAAGCCAGGATCCGAAACCAAATAAATGCCGGTATGGACTTCGAAGATCTTGACACCATCTTGAATGCCTACGAAAAGTTGGGTAAAGAGATGGATCTCATATAGAAAAACAACCAAACCCCTTTTTTATTTTTTTCAATCTCCATATTTCAACGATTGATGAATTTCGAAAAAAATTTTATAAATGGTTTTACACTAGTTTGAGCGATCTCATGACATTAAAACTAGAAGAGATGAGTTGGTTGGAAATCCATGAGTCCATCGAACAGGGAAACGATACTGTTTTAATCTTATTGGGTTCTATCGAACAGCATGGACCGCACCTACCCATAAATACTGACACCTTGATCGCTGAAGAACTGGGAGTTAGAACTGCTAAAAAGCTAGGCGATGCGTTGGTTGCCCCGATCATCAGACCGGGGTGTTCCCGTCATCATATGGATTTTGCAGGTACGGTATCTTTGCAAGATAACGTTTTTAAAGAGGTAGTAAAAGCCCATTGTGTAGCATACGAAAAACATGGTTTTAAAAACATCGTATTGCTGCCGTATCATGGTGGAAATTTCGATCCTATCGAAGAGGTCGAACCTGAGATAAAATATGAATTGAACGATTCCAATTTGATAGTAATCGCTAACCTCGAAAAAAGTCTAGATCTGATGAATGATGGGATGAAAAAAGCAGGTTTGGACCTAGTAGAGCCTGTAATACACGCGGGAGCATCAGAATCCTCAGTTTTGATGGCGATAGATGAGGATCTCGTTAATAAGGATAATATAGAAAAAGGCTATATCGGAGACATACCGGTTGCAAATCTTTTTGCAAGGGGATTGAAATCATTCACAAAAAATGGTGTACTCGGTGATCCAACTAAAGCTAACAAGAAAGCCGGTGAATTGATCCTAGAATCGATGTCGGACTGGTATGTAGAACAGATACAGGAGAAACTTGTCATAAATAAATGAGGTTGATGGTATTTTATCTATTTACCATTATCAATTCGAACCTTTGTATCGAAGCGAAAGTTTATTAAGTGACCGGTACCGTACTCTTGAATTCGAAGAATTCGAGCAGGATACGAAAGGATGATAAGAAGAGTAAACGAAAGCAAAGACAAAAAAGAAGTCTTAGACCTGATGGAACCCCTAATATCAGATTGGTTCGACGATAAATTTGATGCTCTTACAGAACCACAAGGTTACGCGATACCACTGATCCACGAGAGGAAGAATGTTTTGGTTTCTTCCCCTACTGGATCTGGAAAAACTTTGACCGCATTTCTATCCATCATAAACGAACTTTTCAAGTTGGATAAGAAAGATGAATTGGAAGATAAGATATACTGTGTTTATGTCTCACCCCTAAAGGCATTAGCTAACGATATCCATAAAAATCTAGAGAGACCGCTTCAGGAGATAAGAGAACTCGCCGAAGAAAAGGGAGTCAAGGTCCCGAAGATAAAAACTGCTATCCGCTCCGGTGACACTCCACAAAAAGAAAGGAGAAAGATGGTGAAGGACCCTCCTCACATATTTATCACTACTCCTGAAAGTCTGGGCCTGGTCCTATCTTCGCCAAAGTTTAGGGAACGATTCGACGACGTACAGTATTTCATAATGGACGAGATCCATGATATATGCTCTTCTAAAAGGGGCGTTTTTCTTTCGCTGAATACAGAAAGGTTGGAAGAGCATGTCAAAGGGGATATGACAAGGATAGGATTGTCTGCTACCCAAGCACCTATAAAAGAGATCGCTAAATTTTTAGGAGGGTTCGAGAACGGTGATCCACGTGCGGTCAATATTATAGAGGTAACTGGGGAAAAGAAAAGACTCGATCTTTCAGTTATATCTCCAGTTGACGATATGACTTTACTCCCGTATGAAGTCGTAAATTCTCGGATGTATGATGAATTAACAGAGATGGTCGAAGACCACAGAACTACTTTGATATTCACAAATACTAGGAGTGGAGCTGAGAACGTATCTTATAAACTCCAGGAGAGGGGGATCCAGGATATCGCTGCTCATCATGGAAGTCTGAGTAAGGAAACGAGGATCGAAGTTGAAGATGATCTAAAAGAAGGTAATCTCTCTTCAGCTGTTTCTTCGACCTCATTAGAATTGGGTATCGACGTAGGTTACATCGATCTAGTTATTCAGGTCGGATCTCCAAAATCGGTGGCTAAGGGACTACAGAGGGTCGGTAGGGCTGGACATGCAGTCGGTAAAACGTCCAAAGGCAGGATGATAGTATTTGAAAAGGATGATCTTGTAGAATGTTCCGTTCTGACGAAACAGGCCTTCGAGCATGAGATCGATCGAGTAGATATACCTACAAACAATCTAGATGTCCTTTCACAGGGTATCATCGGCATGAGTTTGGAGAAAAGGTGGGATGCAAAAAACGCATTTGAGATGATAAAGCGTGCTTATTGCTATCAAGATTTACCAGAGGATGATTACTTCAATGTTTTAGACTTTTTGAGTGGGAACAGATTCGATAATGTTTACCCAAAGATATGGTACAACTCCGAGGAAGGTGTTTTTGGCAAGAAAGGCGGAGTACAGATGATATATTATTTGAACATAGGTACTATCCCTTCTGATTCGAATTACCGTGTTTATTCTGATAAGGGGGTACCCCTTGGGAAACTATCGGAGAAATTCGTTGAAAGATTATCACACGGCGATGTGTTCGTACTAGGTGGACATTCATATGAGTTCTTAAATACAAAAGGGACCAGATTGTTCGTGAAAGATGCAGCCGGAAAAAAACCAACTGTTCCCAGCTGGACAGGAGAGATGCTTCCAAGGAGTTTCGACCTTTCCGTAGCTATCGGAAGATTCCGGAGAAAACTTGCTGAGCGTATCGAAGAGGAGGAGGTGCTAGATTGGCTTATGGATGATTACAGCATCGACAAAGGTTCTGCTCAGACCATAGTGAGTTATTTTAAAGAGCAACTTGGCTTTATGGAAGAGTTACCATCTGACAAAGATCTAGTTCTCGAAGGGTTCGTTGATCAAAAGGGTCATTACAACATCATATTCCATGCATGTTTTGGGAGAAGGGTGAATGACGCTCTATCTAGAGCTTACGCATATAAAATATCTAAAAGGTTCAACTGTACAACCAATGTTTCCGTCACAGATGATAATTTCATGATCTCCGTGAAGAAGAAGATACCTTTGAAAAAGGTTTCTAAATTGGTCACATCAGAAAATATAGAGCAGACATTGAAAAGAGCAGTCCGAAATACCGAGATGTTCAAGCAAAGGTTCAGACACTGCGCTAGTAGAGCGATGATGATATTGAGAAATTATAAAGGGAGAGATATCTCAGTTTCTAAACAGAAATACAGATCGAAAAAGATCCTAAACGTTCTTCATCAGCATAAAGATTTTCCCATCATCAAAGAAACGTACAACGAGATACTCTACCAGGTATTGGATATGGGTAATGCTAAGGATGTGTTAAAATGGATCGAAAATGGAGATATGGATGTAAAATACATAGCATACAACGATACACCATCTCCCTTCGCTCATAACATTATCATGGCAGGTATTTCGGATGTAATAATGATGGATGATAAAAGTGCACTTTTAAGGCAGTTCCATCAGAAAGTACTAGAGGAAGTTATCCCCGAGGAAGAGATCGAAAAGTTCAAATTCGAAGCTGAGAAAGTTGAGCAGCACTATTTCGATAAGAAACCAGTCTTTGATACTAAAGACGAGATGCTTCAGGTGATCAAAGAACTACAACCGATACATGTCTTTAGAGAAAAGGGAGATAACGTTTATCAAAGGACTGACAGGTCGTTCGAAGAGGTAAGAGAGTGGGGTAAGGAACTGCTAAATGAAGGAAAAATCCAATCGATTTGGATCAGAGATGTCAAATATGTTTCCACCGAATCTCTTGGTACTGTTTTGAACACTTTGGACCAGGGGGAACAGCCCCATGGAGCAGGACCTATTTTAAAATCTCTGAGTGAGGAAAATAAAACGATAAAAGAAGTATATGAAGCTACAGAGTTGAGATTAAAAGATATCAAAAATTTGATCAGAGACTTAGAAAGAAAACGGTTGGTGAATCGAAAAGGTATCACCGAAGAGGATGAATATATCTATGGTTTATTAGATAAGGAAGATATAGATGTTCAAAGTGTTGAAGAACTTATCATGGACTATCTAGACTACCACATACCTCAGAGTTTAGATGAGATAGCCTATTCTTTATCTCTACCTGAAGATAGAACCTTGATGGCCTTGAATAATTTAGTGGATAGAGGTGAAGTCATATCCGGTAAATTGGTGGTAGGGGAAGAGAAGCAGTATATGCTCAAGGAAGATTATCACGCCCTCAGATTTCCTGGTAAAGAGCAGGTAAGTGAGAGAAAAGTAGAAAACTATTTAGAGAAAAAGAAATTCTTAGAGTTGGATAGTATCAGGGATTATTTTAAGCAGTTTGGAGAAGCGGGTATGCCCTATGATGTATATAAAAGGGTGAAGGATTTCTCTTTAAAAAAATGGGACGAGATGAGAAGACAGGGCGATATCGTAGAAGGTAGGTTTGTAAGAGGGCGTGTTCGTTACGTATTGAAAGATGATGTTCCCATGTATGTTGGGGCTTATCGGAATTACAGTTTAAATGAAGATGAAGAAAAGGTATTCAGGGTTATTAAAAACGGAGATGCGAATACAATCAGACAGATCAAAAGAGAAGTCGATATCAAGAATGAACACTTAAAAGAGATCGTAAAAGAACTAGATAAAAATCTTTACCTCAAAAGAGAATATACGGGCGACGATACTTGGTCTTCTAGGAATCGATATAAACCCATAGAAGTGGAACCGTTATCCCGGAAAAAGGCCATGAAAAAAGTGATAAAGAGATTCTTAAAAGGTAACGGCCCTATATCAATATCAGATTTACGATATCAAACCCGCTTTCATGGTAGAGAAGTAGAATCTGTTATTTCTGATATGGTAAGAAAAGGGGAGGCAAAAAAGATACGGGTCGGTACCTCACAAAGAGAACTTTATATCTTATCCGAGGAATTAGATGAACTTAAATCGGATACGGGGGAAGAGTTCAATAGATTAGAGGTAGTATCTAAGAAAGATCCTGCAGCCCGTTCTATCTGGACTGATATCTATGCAAGGTATGGAGATGACTGGGTATTCCCGTTGATCAAAAACGGCAAGATGGTTGGCGCTATAGAGAAATGGAAGATGAGCGGGTGTATCGAGATAAGACATGTCGATCTAGACGATGAAGATCATCTTGAAAAAACATTGGAAGCTATCGAAAAGATGATGGATTACCATAGGTTAGAAGGTTATGATGTATTGCGGATCAGGAATTATCAGAATACTTCAGCAGACGAATTAAACGATGAAATCCTAGATATCTTCAAGAAAAAAGGGTATGAACTTATACAGGGTATGCTCGTAAAAGGGAACATATTAAAAAAAGTATATCCAAGAGAGAAAATGATCTCCTATGTTCTTCATAAACAGAGGTTAGATGGAGAAAAATATGGAGATATTGAAGAAGCGATAGGGACTATGAAAGGAGCTCGATCAGATTTTGAGATCAGGGCTAGGACCAAGGGTTTCTACTCATTAGAATGGCTTCACAAGAGAGGTAAATTATACGCTGGAAAGATGATACCGCCGTACCATATGTATGCATTCCCCGAAGATATCTCTGTATATAGGTCTGCTAAATCAGCGAAGTTGAACACTATCGATAAAACTATTTTAGAGATAGTTTCCAACAAATCACCAGTGCCTTCTCGTACTGTATATCATAGGTCCCCATACAGCAAAACAAAAACCAAAGAGGCCCTCAATAAACTATACGAAGGACTTCATATATGCAAGGATCATAACGGCCGATATGTGCTGAGCAATCATAATACTATTGATGAATGGACAGCTAAAAAAAGAGTTGTAAAATGGTCTTTTCATAATTTCGGTATGTTCACAGCAGAAAGGTTATCGAGTTATCTAGGGTCATCTTTCAAGATGGCAGACTTGAGAGAGATACTTTCAGAACTTGTCGATGAAGGTTATCTTAAAAAAGGATTTTTGATGGAGAACAGTGACAAAGTCCATTGGATATTATCTGAGGGTGAAGATAAGATATCAGATACCGGATTCGATAAAAAAGTCGTTGTAACACAAAAAGATAGGTTGAATCTATATTTCAGAGATCTAATAAAGGATGAATTCGACCTAGGAGCATGCTTCATAGTCTTTGATGGTACAGAACTCGGTGCTGCTTTTAAAGCCTCTATAAAAGACGGTATGCTCAGGATAAAACAATATGAGGGTCCAAAGAAGTATCGAAGGGTAATCAAAAAATGGGCTTTCGACAATAACATGGGTCTTAAACAGAAGAAAAAGGAGAAAAGAGTTTCAGATTACGAGATCCAAAAGTGGTACGAAAGGACTAGAGGTATCTGATCATCTTACACTTTTCGAACCAACGCTGGAGGACTCGTGAACTTTTAGGTCCTTTGCTTTCACCTTATCGATTTTACATCCTGGACCTATCTTGACTTCTTCACCTTCGACCTTCTCGGCTGTTGTATTTTCTAGGTATATCCTCTCTCCCGTTATACTCTTGGATTTTAACGCCCCTTTCTTGAACATCGAGAATAAACCACTTCCACCACTTTCAACAAGAACGTCTCCTCCTTCTATATGAGTTATAGAACAGTTCCCGCCGGGTTTGAGCATTATCTCCTGAGCTTCGAGAGTTCCTTCGATTTTAAAAGAGCCGCTAGCTTTGAACTTCTTGCCCGTGATATTTTTCTCTATTTTCAAAGCTCCGGAAGATTTGAATTCGTCGGCTTCTACGTTCGATTCAAATTTTGATGAACCATTTGATTTGATCTTTTTCGCTCTCACTATGCCCTTGAACCTGCCCGCACCTGAAAGTTCCATGCTATCTGCTTCGGTCTCCCCTTTGACTTTCAAACTGCCACTTGAGAATAACTCTCCTAGAAAAGCATCTCCTTCAACTTTAGTAGCCCCTGAAATCCTTGCTTCGTCGGCTTTAAGATAACCCTCTATCTTCGATGCGCCTGAAGAGCTAAAAGAATGACAGTTCACATCTGCAGCTTTCGACGCACCAGAAAGTGATACATTTTTCGTCTTTCCTTCGGTATCGACCGGTTCCTCATCCATCTCGATCTCCTCGTCATCCTCATCCTCAAATTCCTCCTCTTCTACACTTTCTTCCTCCTCGTATCGTGCTTTGATCTTCTTGTAAGTCTCTTCAGATATTTCTCCATCTGCAAGCCTTTTTTCAAGTTTTTTTAAGGTTTCTTCATCCATCTATTACACCTCTTTGGTAGAGATATACTCCCCGGTATATTTATAATTATTTTGAAAATAATATTGGTTAACATGAAAGTCAAATTGGACAACTTCAACTTCTAAGTTGAAGAAGTTGTAGGTTGAAAAATCTAAATAGTGGTGTTATAATTTACGTTTGATGAATGAGTTTACTGAACAGCTGCTCAGATTATTTTCCTCAAAAACCAGATGCAGGATCATCGAGATGCTAATGAAGGGTTACGATCATCCAGAGGATATAGCCGATGATTTAGAGATGACTAGACAGGCTGTAGATAAACATCTTATCGAACTCCACGACTGGGGTTTGGTAGAGAGGAATGCTGTTTTCCCACCTGATGGTAGGCCAAAAATAGTTTATGAACTGACACGCGAATGTAAACAACTAACCAAAGTTTTCGATAGGATAGCTAATAAGTATAAAAAATCCATGATAAATAGGGCAGAAAAGGAGATGGAACATCTAGATATCAAACTAGCCGAAGGTGAAATCGTTGAGAATATCTATGAGAAGAAAACGAAGGAGATAAAAAAACGATGGGGATATGAAGAACTCACTGACGGTGATGGTTAACAAGATCAAGACGAAAATAATTAATAGTGTTTCATGATAAGCATTTTACAACAATCGGACGCCACTGTGGCTTAGAGGCATAGCGATTCCTTGGTATGCAAACGGGAAAAATCCGGATTGATGCCCAAAAAGGAATAGGTCGCGGGTTCGACTCCCGCCAGTGGCTCTCGTTTTTGGATCATAAATCCCTTAATTTAGACAATTTTTCACCGATACAACCTGATTTATAAAATCTGCTGAACCTCTTATCATATCCGCTGTACCGGCTAGTGTTTTACATTTTACATTGTGTTGTACCTAATCTCACCATCAAAACTCACTACTCACTAACTGTTACATAATTATCTATGGTTCAAGCTCCATGGTCCAAGCAACTTTAGATCCAATTATACATAAAATATACCAATCGTACTCATACCCCAAAACCCATCTCTATAACTTCGCTTTACCGATTAAAATACTTCATCTAATACCGATTCCTAGAAAGTTAAGACCTATGGCTAATTTCTGCTCAAGAGAGTTTTTGACAAGTTTACCAGTTTATTACCCTTTTGGAAATTACGATCATCTTTTAGAATCACAGCAAGGAATATTTATACCGGGTGTATTAAGGAAACGAGGTCAGACGAATGAAGAAGTACGTCACATTAGTAGGAAAAAATTACTGGGAAACCTTGAACAGCCTGTGGGCCGTGATCAAACAGGATAGATTCGAACCGGAACAGGTATACCTGATATCCGAGAAAGCTAATTTGAAAAGGGCTAAAATACTCAAAAGAGATATCGGTAGATTACTTTCAAATTATGATTTAGATTCCGAGGTTCAAATTTCATTAGCTAAAAATCATGATGGACTGGATCTAGAAACCGTTATCAAAGATATCATCGACGGTGAGGACAAGATTGCACTGGACATCACCGGGGGTAGAAAATATCTAGTAGCTGGTTCTTTAGTAAATCCATATTCAAAACGATTTGATCATGTATTTTATTTTTATTCGGGTGATACAGGTGATACTGACAAACCATATCCAACGATACCATTCGATGATATCACCATTAAAGATTTCAAAATTAGTACGCAAGGGGGTGAATATTGATGGAAGAAGTTTTAACAAAAGACAGATTGATGATGCTTTTAAACGAGGCTGAGAAGAAGGGTATAGACCGTTTTACAATCACAGAGCCCTATACAGATACCCAGTTAATCGAAGTCATTCCAAAAGATGGATCTTATAATGTGATATTATCCGGCAAAGACAAATTCGGTCCATATCCATCTGAAGAAGATTATTGGGATCGTGAGGATATACCCGATTTCTACGATTACAAAGAATGTCTGATCTCCTCGGGTTTAGTAGAGTTCGACAACTGGCTTGAATTCAAAGAATGGGTCAAGTACCTGTATAAAAGTGAGGTCGACCCGACTTTGGCTAGTACCTCTGTTTTCATGTCCATAGATACTAATCTAGCTTATTTCCGTCTTTTCTCTCGGAGATTTCCACTCGAATACGAGGAAGGAACCGTTATCAGAGCCGAGGACTTTGATTATCTACTCAGTTCTATCGTAGAAAACGAGATAGATCATAAGATAAAAGACAAATACGATAATTCAGACCTTAAGATGATGGGCATGTACACCAAGATCGGTGATATTCGTTTCAATTTCAGAAATCGAGGTAAACTTTCTACCCGCAGAGCAAAATTCGCTACTGAAGAATTGAATTACTTACGGGGTAAATTGAACGCCGCTAGGATAAAAGGAACACCATCTAAAACGGATTCTGAAAAGAACGATATCAGGATCGTAGAATCGTTAGAGAAATTCAGTTGGGACAGAAATATAGTCGTAGCCCTTGTGTCAACCGATAGGAATATGGGTAATCATGCAGAGAATAGTGAGATCCCTTACTTTATCTTGGAGATGCCGAAAAGCATCCCTAGAGAAAACCTAGTTGAATCGGATATAGTACTCAACCTGATGCATGACCTTGCCCTTACTTTCGGAGCAGTTAAGATACCAGAACTCAAAACCACTCTTTTCGGTATCTGGGGTGGGAAAAGAGATGAGGATTATTGGAATGAAAGTGTTAAGGCATGGATCAATCCGGGCTCTGAACTGAAAGATCATATCAAGAAAGACATCGATATAATAGAGTCGCTGGAAGGACCGGTTTGATAGATAGGATCATTTGAAGGTTTGATAGATAGGATCATTTGAAGTGCCATTTTGGACCTTGAGGAGAATCTTCCACGGTAACTCCCTTCTCTATCAGTTTATCTCTTAACTTATCAGCTAAGTCATATTCTCCCCTATCTCTTAGGTTCTCCCTCATCTCTAAGATGATATCTATGAATTCGTCAGCACTCTGTTCTGCTGAATCTTTTTCCAAAGATAGACCTAGAATTTTAGATAGTTCTTTCAGTGTTTCCACTGCTCTTCCCAATAACTCTTTTTCATCATCCAAATTTTTATTTATCTGAGAGGAGAACTTCAATATCTTACTGACGGCTAAAGGTGTATTGAGATCATCGTCCATGGCTTCTTCGAATCCTGTTCGGACCTTTTCGATCTCTCCTATCAACTCCCTTCCATTACCGCCTTCAGATTTCTCTGCCACTCTGACCGTATTGTATAACCGCTCCAACCCCTTCTTGGCTTCTACTAACCCCTCCAGACTGAAATCACTCTGAGAACGATAATGACTGCTAGCAAAATACATCCTGATAACTTCCCCATCGAACTCATCGAGCAGATCTTCAATGGTGTAAAAATTCCCCTTACTTTTGGACATCTTTTCTCCGTTCACCGTGATAAATCTAGCGTGAAGCCAGTAGTTCACGGGTTCTTCATCCATATCGTCACTAGCCATATTCTGGGCCCTTTCATTTGGATGATGTGGAAATATGTGATCTTCGCCGCCGGTGTGTATGTCGAACTTTTGCCCTAAATATTTACGACTCATGACACTGCATTCTAGATGCCAACCAGGATACCCTGAACTCCATGGTGACGGCCATTTCATAAGGTGACCTGGGTCAGCTTTTATCCACAGTGCGAAATCGAATGGTGATCTCTTTTCCTTGAGTTCATTCTCAGAGACCCTTCCACCCGCCCCTGCTTTTAGGTCATCAATAGTTCGGCGATCCAGTTTAGGGTATCCGTGATCTTCACTGAACTTTAATACATCAAAATAAACCGTACCGTTCTTTTCGTACGCATAACCATTCCCGATGATATCCTTAACGAACTCTATCATCTCGACCATATGACCGGTAGCTCTCGGGTTCACGCTGTGGATTTTCATGTTCAAACTGTCCATCTCTCTATACCACTTTCTGACCTGTTTCGTCACCAACTCCATAGGCTCCATCCTCTTTTCTTTGGCAGCCTTCTCGACCTTATCTTCACCCTGATCCGCATCATCAGTAAGATGTCCTACATCTGTGATATTCATCACGTGAAAAACATCATAACCCTTCCATGTAAGATATCGATTTAGGACGTCCCAAGCCGCATAAGTTTTAGCGTTACCTACATGCATATCCTCATAGATGGTCTGTCCACAGGAATAGATCTTGACTTGATCTTCATTCAGAGGTTCAAAAACTTCTTTTTCGCCGGTCAAAGTGTTGTGGAGTTTAAGAGTCATATAAAGGAATCAAGAGAAAGAAAATATTTGAAACTTGTGTCTATGTTTTTCATTCTTTGTATCTGTGACATGCAATCTTTCTACCGTAGGCTTCGATGAGATCAGGATCTTTTTGTTCGCATATCTCTCTACTTTTTGGACATCTTGGTGCGAAAGAACAACCTTTGGGTGGATTCACTGGGCTTGGGACTTGTCCTGTCAGAGGGGCTTTTACTTTTTGATCGGGGTCAGGCTGCGGAACCGATTTGAACAAAGCTTCAGTATAGGGATGTTTTGGATTATTGAAAACTTCGTCGGCCTTTCCGACTTCTACCAATTTGCCTAGATACATAACTGCCAATCTATCACTGATCGCTCTCACTAGATTGATATTATGAGAGATGAACATAAATGAAAGTTCAAACTTTTGTTTTGCCCTATCCAATAATTTGAGGATTTTAGATTGAACAGAAACATCTAGTGCTGATGTAGGTTCATCTAAAACCAGAAATTCAGGCTCGAGGCATAGTGCTCTAGCTATACATACCCTTTGTTTTTGTCCTCCACTTAGCTCGTGAGGATACCTGATTAAGTGTTCTGCTTTTAATCCCATCGTGTTCAAGATATCGACCATCCTTTCAAGTTTTTCTTCTTCTGAATCTACCATATTGTGGATCACTAGAGGCCTATTGAGGTGGTCATAAACCGTCATCTGAGGATTAAGTGAACTCACTGGATCCTGAAAAACAATATTCATCCTTTTTCTGTACTTCCTCATCTCCTTACTGTCTATCCCCGTTATATCTTTTACATCATAAACTTTCAAACGTTCATCCTCATCTTTAATTAAATAGGTATCGTCACCATCTTCTATCCTCCAACTATCTAGACCATTTTCTGTTATACTAGCATCGGCACTAAGATCTATCTCATTTCTCTCCAATGTATTTTTTAACCTATTATCGACTTGGCCATCTTTTTGGCCATCTCTGAAAATTTCTTTAAATCTCCCTGACTCTAACTCTAAGTCAAATAGATATTTTTCATCGAAATAAATCCTTCCTGCCGTTGGTTTAATTAGTTTCAGAATAGTCCTTCCCAAGGTGGTTTTTCCACATCCGCTTTCCCCAACCACTCCTAAAGTTTCTCCTCTGACGACGTTTACGGACACCCCGTTGACAGCCTTAACCGTTCCTTTTTTTGAACTAAAAAATTTCTTGAGATCCTGAGTTTCGATTATGTTCATTCTATTTCCTCCCAGAAGTGGCAAGCTACAAAATGCTCTGTATCTGTCATTTCCAGTTTAGGCCTTTTTTCCTGACAGATTTCCTTCGCATATTCACATCGAGGGTGAAACCTACATCCAGAGGGGGGGTTTATCAATCTAGGTACGGTCCCAGGAATAGTTTGAAAATCCTCAATATTTTCCACCACTCCTGGAACAGAATGGATCAAACCTATCGTATAGGGATGTTTTGGTCTATTGAAAATTTCATGAACCTCGGCTGTCTCAGCTACTTGGCCTCCATACATTACCGTTACAACATCACATATCTCAGAGATCACGGCCATGTCATGTGTGATGTATAGGATAGAAAGATCATGTTTTTCCTTTAATTCCCTTAAAACCTTTAGAAATTGGGCTTGTATAGATACATCTAGTGCCGTTGTAGGCTCGTCAGCTATCAATAGATTCGAATTGCATGCGAGCATCATGGCGATCATAATCCTTTGCTGCATCCCTCCACTCAATTCAAATGGAAACTTTTCATAAATATCCTCCGGATCAGGGAGTTTTACCCTGTCAAGTTCATCAAGAACCAAGCACTCGGCTTCTTTTTTATCACGGTTTTGGTAAAGTACAACAGATTCTTTAATCTGTTCTCCGACTGTATAAACAGGATTCAAAGAGGTAGATGGGTTCTGAAAGACCATACTGATCTCATTGCCTCTTATTTTCTGTCTGAACTCTTTATCTTTCATTTTTAAAAGGTCTACACCTTTGTAAACTACTTTTCCTCCTCTGATCCTTGCATTATTATCTAGTAAACCTAGTGTGGTAAGACTAGTAACAGATTTTCCGCATCCCGTTTCACCTATCAAACCGTGGATCTCCCCTTTTTTGACGGTGATATTTACATCATCAAGTGCTTTAACCGTGCCTTCTTCCGTTAAGAAATCTAGTCTTAGATCCTTGATTTCAAGAAGAGGTTGACCCCGATTTATTTTTTTCATTTTTTTCACTCTCCTCCTCTTATGGGATCAAGAGCATCTCTAAGGCCATCTCCCATGAAGTTAAAAGCTAAGACCGTTATCACGATCGCCAATCCTGAGAATGTCGCCAACCAAGGATTGAACTGCATGAACTCTGCTCCCTCATTTACCATCCCCCCCCATGAAGGTTCAGGGGGCTGGGCACCAAAACCCAAAAAATTTAGGGTAGCAGAATATAAAAGCGCTGATGGCATCTGAATCGTCGCCACTACTACTATAGAGGGAAGAACGTTTGGGAAAAAGTATCTAGTTATTATACTAAATCTACTTTCTCCAATGGCTTCAGCTCCCTCGATATACATTTCCTGTTTAATAGCTAGAACATCCGCACGTGTAACTCTAGCAAACCTAGTCCATATTATCAGACCTACCGCGATTATAACAGGATAAAGTCCCATACCCAACGATATACTAACACCCATGGCGAAAACGATTACGGGAAAAGCCATAAAAGTATCAACGACTCTCATTATTATTTCATCAACCCAACCGCCCATCGTTCCTGCTATCAAACCAAGAGTCACTCCGATTCCACCCGAGATAGCTACGATAAGAATCCCTATGAAAAGAGCTATCCTAGCGCCGTAAATCAAGCGGGACAAAGTGTCTCTGCCCATATTGTCAGTCCCAAGCGGATGCTCCATTGTGGGGGCTTCTTTTCTATTATATACGTCATAATCTCTAATTGGGTGATATGGAGCGAGGAAAGGTGCAAATATAGCTGTAATAATTAATACAATCATAACTCCAGCTCCAAAAAGGGCTAATTTGTTTCTTTTGAATCTCAACCAAACAAGTTCCATCTGACTTGTCTCTTTCTCCTTTAAGTCCTTCAGCTCTTGTTTGATGTCAACGTCTTCTGATCCAAAATAAGACCCGCCTTTATTTTTTTCCATATTTATCACTCCTCCTCCGATGAATCTAAATTGATTCGTGGATCCAAAAATGTATATGATATATCAGCAAGTAAATTTGCTATGACTGCTATTATTGTTATCAATAGAACCAAACTTTGGACTAAAATGAAGTCCCCTCTCGTCACGCCCACAAATAAAAGCCGCCCCATGCCTGGGAGATTGAATATCTGCTCAGTTACTACAGCTCCTCCAAAAAGCCAGGGTAGTCTCATAGTTATTATTGTAACGACTGGGATCAAAGCGTTCCTTAATCCATGTTTAAATATCACCGTACGATTTTTTAGACCTTTTGTCTTTGCAGTTTTTATATAATCTTTATTCATTACGCTTAGCATACTAGATCTTGTTAATCTCGCAATAATAGCTTGTAACCTCAGACCCAAGACTGTAGCAGGGAGTATCAGGTGATATATACCACCCCATCCCCCAGGATGGTCTCCCGTGGGGAAGATAGGAAAATAAAAAGAAAAGACAAGCAGGAACATGATCCCTGCCCAAAAGCTAGGAATCGAACGCCAGAATAGAGACTGTACTGTTGCAAGGTAATCGATCCATGTATTATGTTTTAAAGCTCCTAATACTCCCATAGACACTCCGATAAGGATAGATATCAATAATGAGAGACCCATTAGTTGAATAGTGATAGGTATCCTAGTCATCACCAAATCCATTACAGGCTGTTCATATCTAATAGATATACCTAAATCACCTCTAAACAGTCCTAATATCCAGTTAATATATTGTTCATGTAATGGCTTATCCAAACCAAATCTAGCATTGAAGTTCTGAATATCTTCTGGTCTGGCTGTTGGTCCTAATACCCTCCTTGCGGGGTCAATATTCCCCCCTCTCATAAACACAAACGCAATCAATGTGGCGAGTAGTAAAACAGGTATGGCTCTAAGAATCCTCATCAGTATGTATCTTTTTCTTTTACTCTTGATGTACTTTTCCAACATTTAATCAGCGAAGAAGGTATGAAAAAAGAAAGAAAAAAGGTTTTCGGTCGTTTTAAGAAAAGTATATTCAAACTTAGTATCCCGCATCCTTTAGTAACTCTCTCGCTGTATCTGTATCTCTTTCGTACATATTCAACTCGGAATTATGAGCTGGATGGTTCTCCGGAATAGGTGACCGGCTATTGTCAGCTAGATCCTCACCTTGTGATACTGCTATGACTTCATCAACGTCTATTGCATAGGCTAACGCTTTTCTGACATCCGGGTCGTCAAAAGGTTCCTCGTTGTGATTGAATGCAATTCTGTTATGACCTAAATAGGGGTATGCATTTGTTATGACATCATCACTATCTGAAAGGTCATAGTAGTTATCAGGCGATATTCTAGACATGTAATGTGCGTCTCCACCTCTTAATGCCGTCACTGCAGTAGATTCATCCCCGTAGAAATTAAATCTTATATTTGGTGTATTGACTTCGTTTCTATGGTCCTCAAATTCTTCCAATAGTACCTCGTCCCCTACATCGTAATGGCTTAATTCGTAAGGACCAGATCCTATCAGCTCATCTTCATAAGTATCCCAGCCATTCTCTTCGATGTAGTCTTTTGGAACAATGTTCAGGTATTCAATACCTTCTTTCTGAAGCAGTTCCATGTCAGCGTTTTCCATATGGATCTCTAGGGTGTAATCATCGGTAGCCTCTACATAATCGACATTACTGAAATCACCTTGTCTCGGTGATGATGGATTTTCTTCCACGTCGTACATATCAAAATAATCATCGTTATCGTCACTCATCATCATTGTATTGATCGTGAATTCCACATCATGGGCATTCAGCTCGTCACCGTTGTGGAACTCTATACCTTCTTTTATATCGAAAGTCATCTTCAAAGCATCCTCACTGATCTCAAAATCTTCAGCAACGGTATTTTCATTTGTGGTCACTGTACCTTCTGGATAAGTTGACACTAATGGTTCGAACATCTGAGTAAAGATATATCCAGAATACACATCTGTGTACCGAATAGGATGAAAATCAGATGGTTCATGGGTTTGTGCTATTTCGATCGTATCTGAACCTTCAACTTCCCATTCATCAGCGACGAGTAGTGGTCCTGATCCCATGTATGAGTTCCATGATTCCTCTGGAATCTCTACGGAATTGTGATAGGCTCTCGGATTCCGTTGGGTGTACATGACCAGACAACCCATATCTTCGTCGACAAGTATTTCCTGCGCTTCGTGATACAAGTCCCATCTTGCGTCATCATCAACTTCCCGTACAGCTTGGTCTAATTTTTCTGTGAATTCTTCGTTTCCGTACCAGCCTGAATACCACTCCCATGAGTTATCTTTTGTCATGTAATTAAAACTACCATATGGGCTAGTAGGACCAGACCATCCTGAATAGCTTAAAGGTGCGTTACCTGCCTCTACTTCTTCGAGATAATTACTCCATTCAAGTGCTTTAAGTTCTATGTCTATCCCCGCATCTAACGCCTGTTGCTGAACTATTTCCATCTCTCTAGCTCTATCATCATCCGGGACGTAAAGAGTTGTCTCTAAGAGGATTTCATCCTCATCATCATCCTCTACACATCCAGTCATCCCAAGAGCTGAAGCCATCAATACCACAGCGGCCACGACTGCGAACAACCTTTTCTTCTTGTTATCCATTTTTATATCCCTCTGCGACTTAATCAAAATATAATTATTTATAGTTTGTCCTATTGAATAATTACTTATTTCAGGAATAGTTAATGGTTTAGAAAATGGAAAAAAAGAAGAAATACACTTTGATCATGGGTATCATGATAATGACCGCATGGTTTGTATTAATCATAGGGGTTATCCAACCACCAATCTCTTTGTGGGTTATCTTATCCATAATTACTTTTTTATATTATATTGGTATGATCCATAGGTCATACAGAAGGGGATCTTCACTTGAGGATGTCGTAGAACATTCCGAAAGGTACATGGAAAGAAGAGCTCAAGAAAATCTTGGAAAACCTAAGGAAAATGATGGTTCAAAAGACGGAGAAATTGAATAGGATTTTGGAAATGACCTTAATCTAATCCAGGTATTATCAATCTTGACTAATATGTCTTGTGCATTAGTCCTGGGTTAAATCTATTGATACATAACCTTATGCATATTGACATAGGTTTAACAAAATATGTGGCTCTCATCGTCCATTCATATTAAAGAATATTCTCTCAATGTTTCTATATCATTCTTATAACAGTCTCGGATATCGTCCCAGCCTAACCTCAGCATGACCAACCTTTCCAACCCCAAGCCCCATGCGAGTACGGGACAATCGATACCATGAGGCTTCGTGACCTCCCTTCTGAATATTCCCGCTCCGCCCATCTCTAGGAACTCACCTTTAAACTTGGCGAAGACCTCGATACTGGGTTCTGTGAATGGGAAGTATCCAGGTCTCACTTTGATATCGTCGAACCCCATCTTTTTATAGAATTCTCTCAACAGTCCTATGAGCATGTTAAGGTTAGCACCCTCTTCCATCAAGATACCGTCGATCTGGGCAAATTCTGGAAGATGTGTCGAATCCGTTGCTTCGCATCTGTAATTCCTATCGATAGTGACAGCTCTTACCGGTGGTTCTGGATTCTCAGCAAGGTGTTTGATACTGCAGACCGTGGTGTGAGTTCTCAAAACGGCCCTTTCCGCTTCCTCTCTGCTCCACTCATACCCCCATCCTTTAGAGCGTGAATCACCGCCGTTCTCGTGCATCTCCCTGATACGATCCACTATTTTACCGTCGATAGAGAGCTTATCCGGTTGCTTCATGTAGAAAGTGTCTTGTAACTCTCTAGCCGGATGATCCTGGGGTATGAAAAGTGCATCCATGTTCCAAAAAGTCGGCTGTATATAATCGAAGTTGATCTCGGTGAAACCCATCTCCAGCCAAACTCGTTTAACTTCTTCGATCTCTCGGCTTATCGGATGTCTCTTACCCCCATATTTAGAGGGTGCGAATGATCTTACATCGTAAGGTCTTATCCTGGCTTCCTTCCAAGCGCCAGTCTTGATTATCTCAGGAGTTAGTTGAGCTATTTCGGGTTCTAGTTCTATACCTTCATCGAGGACTTCTCTTGATTCATCTGTAAGTTCAACGGTACGCAGTATATCCTGATCTTCGTTGAGTATCTCTTTTCTAGAAAGTAGTTTGTTAACGGTGAATTCATCTACCTGCTTGTGAGACAATTTTCCCTCTTTTCCCAACCTTCTGATTAACTTCTCATCTCTCCCCCTTTCTTTAATAGCCTTCTTACCTTTAGAAGTGATCTCTAAAAAGGTTTCACCATCTTCTTTAACCATCCTGACCCATTTTTTATCCTTTAACCATCCCAATGCGATCCCGACTTTCTTCTTATCCAAGGAACTATTTTCTTGGAGTTCGGATATACTGCATTTTCCACCGGCCTTGTCCAGGAATTTGAGGGCCTTTCTCTCCGGCAGATCTCTCTTTGCCAAACTTTTCTTTGCCAAAGAGTAGTAATTTATGATCTTCTCGTTCACAAGAACTAATCCTTTAGATTCCAGCCAGGAAACAGCATTCATCACCTGGACCTTTTCATCGAAATCTCCAACTTTCTTTATCTCATCAGGTGAGGCTTTTCCATCTAGTTCGTCGAGTGCGAGTAACGCTTTCTTCTCAAGATAACTAAGTTCCTTGGACATGATACCCTCGTAAATAATTCACACAATATAAGTTTTTAGAGTGGATGACCGAGCTCAGAACCTACCGCTGAAACTAAATCCCCTGTTACTATCATATCCCTTATAACATCTATATCCTCATATAGCGGTCTATCCCGTCCCAATGGTTCGACTTCAGTTCTTATTTTTTCATAGGCGGCCTTTACACCCTTTCCTGGTTCTAGTTCGTGATACTCGAGAGCTTGTGATGCCGCTAATAATTCTACAGCCACTGCATTTTGTACATTCTTCAATATATCCATTGCTTGTCTAGCAGCTATAGTCCCCATGCTCACATGATCTTCCTGACCTGCGGAAGTTGGAATAGAATCGACACTTGCAGGATGAGATAATACTTTATTTTCTGAAACCAGTGATGCCGCAGTATATTGTGCTATCATCATCCCCGAATTCAAACCGCCGTCTTCAGCTAAAAATGGAGGTAGTCCGCTCTCCTCTTCATACATCAACTTATCCGTAGTCCTTTCCGAAATATTACCGATCTCGGATACAGCCGCACTGAACATATCCATAGCCAAGGCTACGGGCTGCCCGTGAAAGTTTCCTCCAGAGATGATATCCCCTCCTTGAAATACGAGGGGGTTATCATTGGCAGAGTTCATCTCGATCTTCAATACTTTTTTAACATGATCTAGTGCATCAAAAGCTGTTCCGTAAACTTGAGGCATACATCTCAGTGTATAAGGGTCCTGAACCTTGTCGCAGTCTTTATGGGATAGTATTATCTCACTGCCTTCTACCAATTTTCTTAATATTTCAGCACACCTGATCTGTCCCGGATGTGGTCTTATATGATGTATACGTTCATCTAAAGCAGTTGAAGTTCCCTTTAAAGCCTCTAAACTCATGGCTCCAGCTATCAAAGCTGATTTGAGTAAAATTCTAGCGTCGTGTAAAGCAAGTACACCTATTGCAGTCATCACCTGTGTTCCATTCAACAGTGCAAGACCTTCTTTAGCCTGGAGTTCTACAGGTTCGATACCTGCCTTTTCCATGGCTTTTTGACCAGGTAGCTTTTCACCTTCATAAACCGCTTCACCCTCACCAATTAGAACCAAGCTCATGTGTGCAAGCGGAGCTAAGTCTCCCGAAGCCCCAACACTTCCTTGAGAGGGGATCACAGGATGGACGCCTCCGTTAAGCATATCTATCAAAGTATTTACCGTTTCAAACCTGATTCCACTGTAACCTTTAGCTAAGGTATTCGCTCTAAGAAGCATAACAGCTCGAACAACATCTTCACCTAAAGGATCACCAACGCCACTAGCATGGCTTCTTACGAGATTTTTTTGCAGTTCCTTTGTCTTTGAGAGTTCTATTTTAACGTTAGCTAGATCACCGAATCCCGTGTTAATGCCATAAACCGTTTCATCGGAATCCAACTTATCCTCTACAATCTTTCTGGAATCTTCGATCTTCCTTAAACATTCCTCAGCCAAGCCTACCTGCTCATCTTCTCTAGCAACTCTATAAACATCATCAACGGTAAGTCTTTCTCCATCTATTACTACAGTCATCGTTATAACCCATGTTCAAGGAGTACTTTAAAATTCTCCTTTCACAGATTGATACCTTTCGAACGTTGATAATTTCCTGACCGTTCCTCGTATGATTTATCGCTTTTTTGGTCTAATAAGTGAAAAACCATCTGAGCAAAAGTCTCTCCTATCGGCATAGTTATTTCCCTAGAAGTGTTATAGGCACTCAAAGTTAGGTTCCCTTCAAAACCAGCATCGATCATACCAAAAGATGCTAGTACGCCTTTTCTAGCCCAAGTGGTCCTGATCCAAAGCTCACCAACTACATTTGAAGGGAACTTTACGTATTCTCGAGTTGAAACGGCGAACCATGTCTTTGCTGGTATCGTTATTTCTCCTTTATCTACAGGATCTTCACCTTCGAGGGATATCTCATCGATCGTTAAATCATACCCATTAGGAGTCAAATTATCTTCAGTATAATCTTCTATCCGTAGTAGCTCCTTTTTCAACAATTCCTCTATCTGGTTGTCAGATAAAATCATGGTATCTTAAACTCTAAGAAAGATATACCTATTTAGGAGTTTGGTCAATAATCGGAAATTGTAAATAAATGGATGTTTGTGGGTTTACACCTATAGTTGAATCGCTATGAACGATGATAATACCGATAAAAAAATAAATTATCCGGAGGATAGAGAACCCTTCTCGCGTAAATTAGATCAGATTATTCATAAGGATCCTGAAAAGCTTGAAAAGATCATTTTAGAAGAGGGGGACGTAAATCAAAGGATCACCGCTATCAATGCTATAGATCGTAATGAACTGAATGGTTTTTCAAGGGTTTTGAAAAAAGCTGCATTGTTAGATAGAAATAGTCGAGTTAGATGGACCGCTGCAAGGACAATAGGGTATTTGAAAGATCATAAAGTCATCAACGACATAATCCATGATTTTAACAAAGGAAGATCCCTTCTCCGTAAGAGAGCTGCGGTAGCTCTAGGTGAAATAGGAACTGAAAAGGCAAAAAAAGCACTAATCGACAATTTCGATGATGAGGATCCAGAAGTCCGAGCTCATATCACTAATGCTCTTGGCGAGATAGGTGATGAAGATACGATCACGATTTTTAAAGATGCTTTAAAGGATGAACATCCAAACGTACGAATGAACGCTGCTCAAGTATTAGGGGAGATGGGTTGTAAAGATTGTCTAGACCGCCTTATAGATTGTTTAGATGATGATGAATCTATCGTTAAAGGTATGGTAGTCTGGGCGTTGGGTGAGATCGGGGATAAAAGAGCCGTCAAACATCTATTGAAATGTTTAAACGACCCTAACGCAGATATAAGAAGTACGGCTTTATGGTCATTAGGTGAGATCGGAGACGAAAGTGCAATAGAAGCTGTCACGGAAGGGTTATATGATGAGAACTATTCAGTTAAAGAAGCCGCAGCTAAAACACTTGGTAAATTAGGTGATAAAAGGGCTGTTTTTGAATTATTAAGGCGGTTAAAACATGATGATCCATATACTAGAAAAGAGGCGATAGATGCTTTAGGATATCTGAAAGATAAAAAAGCGGTCAAATATATCCGGCCAGCTTTATCAGATGAGGATATGAATGTGAGGAAGTATGCGATCCGTGCCATTGGAAAGATAGGCAGTGAAGATTGTGTTTATGATTTGATAAGGATGTTATATGACGAGGATGCAACTATCAGGAGTATCGCTGCATGGGCTCTGGGGGAGATAGGAGACAATGCCGCTTGTGAAGACCTTATCCAATGTCTTAAAGATGAAGATAAGAAGATAAGAGGTGACGCCGTTTTGGCACTCGGGAAGATAGGATGCAAAAACGCTCTTGAAGATATAATCGATCTTCTTGATGATGAGGAAAAATGGGTGAGGAAGTATGCCGTCAGGGCATTGGAATCTATGGAAGACGGAGAAGAGACCGCCGAGATCTTACATAAGATGCGAAATCAGGACGGAGAGATCGACCATCAGCTCGTAGAAGAACTAATAGCCAAAATGGATGTTTAAATTTAAATGCAAGTCCTAAAGGGTTAATCGGGAAATTATACTGTCTTACAGCCTTTACCTGACCGAAAACATTTTTTGGGTTGAAATCCTAAATTAATTCGATAATATGTTGATGACCCCGGGACCGACCGAGATTCCTAAAAGTGTCAGGAAAGCTATGAGTAAAGAGATCCTTAATCCAGATATAGATGCTGATTTTTTTGAATTCTATCATGGGTTGGAGAAGAAAGTCAAAGAGGTTTATAGAACTAAAGATGATGTATTGATACTTGGAGGAGAAGGGATACTTGGTTTGGAAGCTGCTGTAGCTTCTTCAATACAGAAGGGTGATAAAGTCCTGTGTCTCAGTAATGGGATATACGGAGACGGATTTGCGGATTTTGTTGATATGTACGGAGGGGAACCCGTTATGGTCAAATCTTCTTATGATGAACCCTTTGTGATCGAAGAAGTTGAAAATAAATTGCGTGAGGAGGAGTTCAAAGCCGCTACCATGGTACACTGTGAAACTCCCACTGGAGTACTCAACGATTTTGAGCGTGTTCTAGGAGTTTTGGAAGAGCAAGATGTCTTGACCATCGTCGATGCAGTTTCCTCACTAGGTGGTACCGAGGTTCCAGTAGATGAAATCGATATATGTTTAGGTGGTTCTCAGAAATGTTTCAGCTCCCCACCGGGATTGACCACGATATCTGTCAGCGAACATGCTTGGGATGTTATGGAAGACAAGGAGCAGAACACCTACTACACCAATCTTCCTATCTGGAAGGATATGTGGTTCGGAGATGAATACTTCCCTTACACGCACTTGGTTTCCAACCTGTATGCTCTCGACGAATCCATGAATATCATCTTGGATGAGGGTTTAGAGAACGTATTCAAAAGGCATGAAAGGATGGCTGAACTTTGCAGGGAAAGGGTTCACGAGATGGGGTTAGATATCTATCCATCTAAAGAGAGTTTATCTTCACCAACGGTTACCGCTATCAAGATGGAAGGGAAAGCACTGGAAATCCAGAAAAAGATCAAAGAAAAACACGACATATTGTTAGCAACCAGTCTGGGTGAGTTAGAAGACAAGATCCTTAGAATTGGACACATGGGACATAATGCATACGAGGAAAAAGTTGTCCGTACCATGGATGCTTTGGAAGATGTGTTAGAAGGGATGTGAAAATTACTGGAAAAAGCGGAATCAGATTGTGCTGTTGGAAACTGAGTGCCTCGAAAAGATCTTAGAACAGGTAATATATTAATAGATTCGTTTTTTTAATTATTTTATTTGTGTTATCTTAATAATAACTATTTAATAATCCAAGGTCTGAGTAAATAGAGTATTTGTATTACATTCGAAATAAATAGACCGATAAAAAGGGAGTGAAAAACTATAACCAAAGATATATATATAATTTAATTCCGTTATTATTAGTGTTCAATATGAGGGTTATCGATGAGGATTAAACTATTTACTCTCGCCGTCAGCCTCCTGTTGATGATGAGCGGGTTTTTTATAGTTGTATCCGGGAACGGAATCAGTGTCGAAGAAGATGTATCTGTGTCATCCAGTCTCGAAAGCTTATCCGGAGAGGGTACCGAAGATGATCCGTACTTGATTTACGATGTATATGATTTACAAAATATGAACGATGACTTGGGTGCAAACTATTCACTGGCAAACGACATCGATGCCAGTGAAACTGAAGAATGGAACGGGGGCAAAGGCTTTTTACCTGTAGGGGATGAAAATGAATCATTCAGTGGGACTTTTGATGGGAACGGGTATGAGATAAGGGGTCTTTATATAAACCGACCTGAAACGAGTTATGTTGGGCTCTTTGGAGCAGTCTCTAGAGGTGTAATCAGGGACATTGGGCTCGTCGATACCAAAGTCATTGGATACGCATATGTGGGTTCGCTGATGGGATTAAATGTTGTTAGTACAGTGGAAAAATCTTATGCAACGGGAACCGTGACTGGAGATCTTTCTGTGGGTGGACTTGGAGGATTTCTTTACAATAACTCTGTAGTAGAGTATTCCTATGCTATATGCGATGTTAGTGGAAATCGGTCTGTAGGTGGACTTGTAGGGACGAGTATTGGATTGGTCCGAAACTCTTATTTTGTAGGTGAAATCACTGGAGAGTCATATTTAGGGGGACTTATAGGAAAGGAAAGTACTTATATCTCCATATATCCTAGTGTTGTTCGTAATTCATTCTGGGATAGAACTATTTCAGGAATCAATAGAGGCAGTGGAACTGGCCTGATGACTGAAGAGATGACCGGACTTAGTGCTAAAGAAAACATGACAGGATTCGACTTCGAAAACACATGGGATGTGTATGACAATGGTACACATGTATCATATCCTTACCTTATCGATAATGCCCAGGAACCCGCACCTGGACTACAGCACGTGGATGATATAGATTATTTTCTTCCCGTTGACCCTGATACAAAGTCACAACCTTATCGTATA
>JAWOGF010000031.1:0-69146 GCA_046497075.1 Candidatus Saliniplasma sp. | reverse complement strand
GAGCCTGTCCGAGTATTATCTAAAGAAATAGCGTTTTGAACAGGGAAAAGTACTTTATTCTTTGAACACTTCTGGATATATAAGTGAGATTATGGCTAAAAAGTATCGAAATTATGATCCGCAACAGAGTTTTTTATTGCCGCCCGACATTCGAGATTGGTTGCCTGATGACCATCTGGCAAAATTCATCGACGAAGTTGTCGATGAATTGGATTTGTCACCGATTTTTGAGTATTATGAAAAGGAAGAACGTGGAAATCCGCCATATCATCCAGTGTTGATGACGAAAGTTCTATTTTATGCCTACTGCATCGGAATGCCATCCTCTAGAAAGATAGACAAGAGCATGTATGAGGATGTGGCTTTCCGATATCTTGGGGCAGGGAACTTTCCCAATTATAGAACTATCAGTGATTTCAGAAAAATACATCTAGATGTACTTGGAGACCTGTTCGTTCAAGTTTTGAAGTTATGTAGTGAGGCTGGTCTAGTTGAATTGGGTACCGTCGCATTGGACGGTACAAAAGTCAAAGGTAATGCTAGTATGGAAAAAACAAAGAAATATGAAACTCTCTGCAAGAAAGAGGAGGAATTAGAAAAAGCTGTCAAAGAGATGCTGGAAAAAGCTGAGAAAACTGACAAGAGAGAAGATGAAATATACGGTAAAGACAAACGTGGGGATGAATTGCCAGAAGGTTTCAGAGAAAAGGAAGAAAGACTGAAACGGATAAGAGAAGCAAAACGACGACTGGAAGAAGAACAGAAGGAAAAACGAGAAGATTACGAAAAAAGGATGAAAGAAAGAGAGGAACAGGAAGAAGAAACTGGTAAGAAGATCAGAGGGAGAAAACCAAAAGAAGTACCCGAAGAACCAGAAGAGGATGCAAAAGCAAATACTACCGATCCAGATAGCCGAATCATGAAAACACGTAAAGGATTTGTCCAGGGATACAATGGACAAATCATGGTCGATTGTGATTCACAGGTGATCATTGCTGAAGATATTGTCCAAGATCACAATGACAAACATCAACAGTATCCTATGATGAAAAAAGCACATGAAAATACTGGAAGATCTCCAAAGAATACTACTATGGACGCTGGATACTGGGATGAGGAAACCTTGGAATATCTTTCTTTATACACCGATCTCTATGTAGCAACTGAAAAAGACTGGAAAGAACGGAAAAAGATGCGGGAAAAACCACCGCCCAGAGGAAGGATTCCTAAAGACGCTACCTACAAAGAAAGGATGGAAAGGAAGTTACGGACCAAAAAAGGCAAAGAAATCTACAAAAAGAGAAGCACCTCTGTCGAAACGGTTTTTGGACAGATCAAAAACCGTGGTTTGGGAAAATTACTGCTCAGAGGATTGGAAAAAGTGAAAGGTGAATGGACTTTGATCAATCTTTCACATAATCTCTTGAAACTTTGGAAAGCAAGAACCTCAGCCTGATGGCTGAGGATCTGCTCAAAAAAAAACAGACCATCGAAGATACGTAAAAACAATACCAAGTATTTATCGAATATTATGAACACCTATTTCTCAGACAGGCTCTAATTTTGGGCAAAAAACGTGCAAAATCTTGACAAATAGGGGTTAAAGAACCCCGAAAAATGACTCCTGTCAAATCAAATTTCTTGAGAAATTAGCGGAGCTAAGTGTCAAACTTGGGTAGAAAGACCGATAACTCCAGCGAATATAGAAGAAAACACACCCCCTACCACGATCAAAGTTTTCCTGCCTATCCTATCCGACAAACTACCTGCAGGGAACATAATCAATGCCTGAACTATCCCTATCAATGTAAAAATACCAGATATCTTTAGGTCTGAAAGGTGCAGAACCTCATCTCCAAAAAGCGATAGCATCGGCCATACCATAGCTAGCCCAAAAAAGACGGTAAATGAACCTATGGTCAAGCCCATAAAAGTCTTAGGGTGTGGTGTGATATTACTCAATTTGAATTTGAGAAAAGCAAATGTCTGCCTTCCCTTTTTAGTTACCTCACTTTTCGTTCCAGCAAAAGATTCCTGTATTCCAAAATACAAAAGAATTCCACTTACCGCAGCCAAGGCTGAAGTAAAAAAGAAAGGAACTGAAAGTGAGTAATAACTGGCTATGATACCGCCCATTATCGGACCGGTGGCATTCCCACTTGCGAACGAAACTGAGTAGATACCCATTGCTTTACCCCTATCTTCCTCTTTAACAATATCTCCGATGAAGGCCATAGCAACAGGCCAAACCAGCCCTGAAGCCGCTCCTTGTCCAGCTCTGTATATTAGAACTTCGGTAACGGACCCGGCAGTACCGAAAAGAAACATGACAATTACGTAAAAGAACATACCCCATACCATGATAGGTTTTCGACCGTACATATCTGCGGCTTTCCCCCCTAATGGAGCTACAAATATCTTAACAATGGAGAAAAGTCCAAGCATTAACCCGATCTCAGTTCTAGATGCTCCAAAATCCCTGGCATAGATGGGGAGAAATGGCATTATGAGGCCAAATCCGATCATACTTACAAATACTGCAAAACATAAGATCGATAGCTGCTTGTATTTTAGCACTATCTTAAGGTCTGATAGAACGCTTTTAACTCCGAATGGTTTATCGTTTTCAGAATTGGCCATTTTTTATGATGATAAAATCAACCTACTTAAACATTTGCATATTGGCACAAGTGTTATAACACCAAATATGATTTATAATCCTTCTCACAATCTAAAAAACATGGAATATTTAGATGTGGTGGATGAGCAAAATAGAGTCATCGATCAAAGACCTCGAAAAGAGGTACATGAGAAAGGTCTGCCTCATAGGACCGTTATGTTCTTCGTAAGATCTCCAGAAGGCAAATACCTCGTTACAAAAAGAAGCGAGGACAAAGAGTTTTTTCCAGGTTATTGGAGTGTGGTGATGGGTGGTCATGTTCAGGCATCGGAATCCTATGAAGCTTCACTCGATAAGGAGATGAGAGAAGAGATCGGAGTTAAAGGTGATTACAAAGAATTAGGTTCTTTTGTAAAAGACATCCCTGAGGAAACTGAACATGTAAAATTATACGAGGTGATTGTAGAACCGGATGACATCGAGCTTTTAGATAAAGAGTTCAAGAAAGGAGAATTTTGGGATAAGGACATGATCATAGAAGAGTTAGATGTAGAGGTAGATAAAAGAAAATTCTTACCGGAAACTGAGATAGTCTTAAAATATTTATGATTTGATTCAGATCTTGCTTTTACATCTACTACATTTTAAGCTACCATTATTTTCTTCTTCGATGACTGTCCGATGTCCACAGTGAGGGCACGTGATATATCTTTTCTCATCCTCATCCTCCTTTAGGTCACCATCCGTCTCTAATTTCTTCCTTCTATTCAAGGTGATTCTAAAACCAATGATCGTGATAAGGCTCAGTACGATAGACCCGAATATCAATAGAGTACTATCGATCTCTGTAAGAGCTGATCCCCCTCCGCCTTCAGAAATATCGACATCTATAGGTTCGCTGGGAACTGATTCTCCATACTCATTGACGGCTGTTATCTGGTAATAATATGTTTCTTCTTCGTTTATCTTTGTATCAGAGAATTTGAGTTCCGAAGTAGATGCGATATGTGTCAAATTATCTAAAGAGGTGCCTCTGTATATATTATATTCTAAATCAGTTGACATGCCTTTGTAGCTGGGTTCTTCCCAAGAGATTACGACACTATCTTCATCTAGTTCTATATCCAAATTTTTAGGTTTACCAGGAACTTCCTGTGACCTACCGATAGAGTAGAGTTTTCCATCCATAGCTCCCACGTAAATAACACCATCTGAAGCAATAGTGGCAGAGGAATAAAAAGCACTCTGTGTAGACAAGGACCATTTGACTTCACCGTCTGGGTGTACAGCATATAGATACCCATCTGTATCTCCTATGTAAACTATGCCATCTGCACATATAACGGGGGTCGATCTCCAAATATCATAAGAAGGATGTTCCCATAGTAGTTCTCCTTCTTTATCAAGAGCATAAAGATTACTATCTGTAGAACCAAAATATATATTCCCCTCAGGACCTATAGAAGGGGATGAATCAATCCAGTTCTCAGTGGTGTAATTCCATCTTTTAAAACCGTCAGGTGATAAACTGTAAAGTTTTCCATCATTGGATCCAAAATAAACATTTCCATCGTCATCGATAGATGGAGATGACCCTACAGAACCGTCCGTTTCAAATTCCCAATTTATCTCCATATCCTGGGATACAGAATATACACTTCCATCATTTGATCCAAAAATAATGTTACCGTTTTCATCAAGTGCCGGGGATGTTAATATGTCCCCATCCGCTCCATGAAATTCCCAGTTCAAATCTCCATCTTCAGATATTGAATATAATATACCATCTTCGGTTCCAAAGTAAATATTACCCAATGTATCGATGATCGGGGAAGAGTCGATCCTACTCCCATCTTCGAATCTCCATCTCAGCTCGCCATTGTTATCGACTGAATAGAAATATCCATCTCGGGAGCCAAAATATATATTATCATTATCATCAACTGCAGGAGAACTCCTAATCTGCCCCTCAGTTTTATAGCTCCATTTTAGCACTCCGTTTTGTTTGATAGCATACAATCTAGTATCTGAAGAGCCGATATATATTGTACCATCGGATCCAAGGGTAGGTGAGGAGATAATAAAACCTTCCGTATCAAATTCCCATCTGATTTCATCGGTTAAATTTTCAGTATGATAAGTACTCAATCCTGTATTCTTGCTATTGTTTTTATAACATGGCCAGGGAGAGTCTGCGAGCTCGGAAGAGTATATCGGGGAGCTGATAAGGATAAAGAGAAATAATATTATTATAACCTTACATAATATACTCTTAAACCTTATCGCATCTTTCATTTTATAACCTATACCGGTGATCTTTTTCACCATTTTAGTGTGGTCCTGATTTATTTTATCGATATTAGTTTTTTCCCAACCCTAGACACTCTATAAAAAAATATATTATGTACCCTCTAATATCAAGAACTGATGGCTGAAAAACTCGATGACGTCAAACCGACCAGGATGGAACTTCTCCGGATAAGAAAAAGAAAGATACTGGCAGAGAATGGTCATGACCTATTGAGTGAAAAAAAAGACGCACTTATAAATGAGTTTTTTAAAGTAGTCGACAAGAGAAAAAAGCTCCGTAAAGAACTAGAAGATGATTTAGAAATAAGTTATGAATCTCTTATCGAATCTGAGATGCTGATGGGTACGAATGAGATCAGAAGTATAGCTGATGGAGCAATATCGATGGACGGGGTGGATATAGAATCCGATAATATTATGGGTGTAAAAGTACCTTCTTTCATTCCGGATGTTCCGTCAAAGAAGTTTTATGGTTATGCGGATACCTCTGTCAAACTCGATGAGGCTGTAGAAGATTTCAGAGAAGCTTTGGAAATGGCTCTACAACTTGCTGAGGTCGAAGGTAAATTGACCAGGCTAGCTGATGAAATAGAGAAAGCAAAAAGAAGAGTTAACGCTTTGGAATATATTTACATCCCGAAGTTGGAGGCTACAATAGAATATATCGAGAGACAACTCGAGGAGAGGGAAAGAGAAGATTTCTTCCGGAGAAAGAAGATAAAATCTATAATGGAAGAGAAAGAAGCATAGGGGATCATATTGAAAGATCTGATAGAAAAATATTTTGACACTCCCGAAAAGAAGGCAAAATTGTATATCCTGATCACTATAGGTCAGATATGGGCGGTGATCGCGATGATAATTGGGATAATCGTATTCGTATTCATATTGTTTAGAGAAATGGGGCTTTTCTGATAGTCATTAATAAATAATCGAATCGATACTGTAAATATGATGCCCATGAAAGTTGATCTGATAGTTCATAACTGCTCCGAATTACATACACTGGTTGGTCCAGAACCACCAAGGACAGGAGATGAGATGCGGGAAACCGGCCTGATAAAAAATGGTGCCCTTGCAGTAGATGATTCTAAGGTAATCGACAATGGCTCTTCTGAAAAGATATTATCAAAATACTCTGCTGAAAAAGAAGTAGATGCAACCGGTAAAACGGTTATACCCGGTTTCGTCGATCCACATACACATCTAGTTTTTGCAGGTTCAAGGGAAGATGAACTTGGTATGAAGATAAAAGGAAAAACATATATGGAGATACTTGAAGCTGGAGGGGGTATATTGAGAACTGTAAGATCCACTAGAGAAGCTAGTAAAGCTAGATTGAAAGAAGAGACTAAAAAACGTCTGGATCGAATGCTTGAACACGGGACTACCACTGCAGAAGCAAAGAGCGGCTATGGGTTGGATAAGGAGAACGAGATCAAAAGTTTAGAAGTTATCAGGGAAATCCATAAAGAACATCCCATCGACCTGATACCGACTTATTTAGGAGCACATTCCTTACCCCCGGAATTTGATAATCATGGGGAATATATAGATTACTGCATCGAAAATGTACTTCCAGAGGTGGTTGAGAAAGAACTAGCGGAATACTGTGACGTATTCTGTGAAAAGGGTGTGTTTAATACCGAGAACAGTCGTAGATTGTTAAAGAAAGCTAAACAGTTAGGTCTCGGGTTGAGAGTTCATGCCGATGAGATAAAGAACATCGGCTGCAGTTGTATGGCTGCTGAGGTTGGAGCATTATCAGCTGAACATCTAGTTAAAACAAACGAGGAAGATATCAACAAGATGGCTGAAAAAGGTGTTATAGGAATTCTTTTACCTGGAACCCCTTTCATGTTGATGGACGATGAATACTCACCAGCTAGAAAGATGATAGATGCTGGTATGCCTATAGCACTGGCTACAGACCTTAACCCTAACTGTTATACGGAATCCATGCAGATGATAATAACTCTAGCCTGCCTCAATATGAAGATGACTCCCAGTGAAGCGCTGACTGCTGCAACTATAAACGCCGCTCTAGCTCTCGATAGAACGGATATCGGGAACCTCGATAAGGGGAGTAAAGCGGATTTTGTGATCTTAGATGTAGCGAACCATTTGCATATCCCATATCATTTTGGAGTGAATTTGGTTGAACAGGTGTATAAAAATGGAAAACTGGCTTTTTTAAGAGAATAAATTTTATAAATCATATTTACGATTCAATACGCATGAAATACAAAACTTATGGAAAGAATCTACAGGTCGTAGCATTACAACTTAAATCGGGCGAAAATGTATATGGCGAAGCAGGTTCCATGGTATATATGAGCGGGAACATGAAAATGGAAACCGAGGCAAGAGGGGGTTTCATGAAAGGGTTAAAAAGGAAAATATCCGGCGAATCTTTTTTTATGACTGAATTTACACCTTCTGCTGGTACGGGTATAGTGGCATTCGGAGGGACCTATCCAGGTACTATTAAGGCTTTAAAACTTGATGGTAATAAACAATTTTTAGTCCAGAAAGATGGGTTTTTATGTGCTGAAGATACAGTCGACCTTGATATAGCCTCACAAAAGAAATTGAGTGGGACACTATTCGGAGGACATGGTATGATACTTCAAAAGATGAGTGGAAAGGGTAACGTTTTCATACATGCATCTGGTGATTTTATTGAAAAGGACCTTAGACAGGGTGAGGTACTGAAAGTTTCTACAGGCCATTCACTCGCTTGGGAAGATTCAGTGGATTTTGACGTTCAGAGAACCGGAAAAGTGAAAAGTATGCTTTTTTCAGGCGAAGGTATGTTCGTTACTACACTGCGGGGTCCAGGTAAAGTTTGGCTGCAGAGTTTGACCCTGAAACAATTCGCTTCTAGTCTCAAACCGTATCTAACTAAACAGAAGAGTTCATCAAGCGGAAAATCCAGTATGAGTAAAGGAACCTAGTATTTCTTTGGGTAAAGGATGAAAAAGACAGTATATCTGCTATTAACAGGGTCGTTTATAGCATTATTGGTATTGATGTTATATGAACTAGGTCTTCTATTGATCATCGCAAGAGTACTTGGATTGTCGATAGTATTAGTTCTGATAATCTTACTTGCAGGACTATTCCTTGTTTTTTTGATCGCCGTACCATATTACCTTATAAAAAAGAAACCAAAAACTGAAGAATATGGGAATTACAGATTGGAAGATTTCAAAGAATAAACTATTTAATACCTTACCAATTCCTTTAACTTGACAGCAGATAAAGATGAAGCAATTAAAAGAATCTATAGAGAACTTAAAGAAGAGGTTAAAGTCCGTAAAAGAATCAAAGTATTCTATTTTGATCTATATATGGACCATATTGATTGTTTCTATATGGACGATATTTACACCCTGTATCTCCTATCTCGCATTACCAATCATCGCTATATATATCCCAACAAAACTCTATGGAGAAGACAGGTTAAAAAGGCTCGCTATTGCAGGTTTATTAGGAGTACTGCTGGTCTCATCAACGGCGACATTATACCATACTAATCTATTTTATAGTCAGGAGATGACCACTCTAGAATCGCCTAACAGTTTATTAGAAGAGGGGAGAGTAGATAGGATATACGAAGATACTCAATCCCCTTTCAATTTCACTGTCACAGTCGACGAAGAAGTCCCTCAGGACAATTTCACCGTTCAATTAAACATATCCTATGAATTATGGTCTGCAGATGGTTCTGAGATAATCGAAGATAGTTATAATATGACTCAAATGAACGATGGTGTATATTTTAAAGAAATTGAACTAGACGAAAGGAAATATTTCCATAAATTTTCTGTAAACTATACCGAAAATGGAAAAGTTACATGGGAAGAAACTGATCAGGCTTTTGGGCCGATGACACTTCCATTCGAACACACTCTAGTATCTATATTCATCCAAAGGACTCCAGTACCCTTACTTGTATTCCTATTCATCCTCTCGATACTGTGGTGGAGAGAAAAATTAGAGGAAAGTCGTGAAAAAAGCACTAAAGGACTGATGGAGAAAGAAAAACAGTTAGAAGATTATTGTCCTAACTGTGGAGAATTGTTAGATGGGGCTGAAGAATGCCCCGAATGCGGTTATGTGAAAAATAGAGTCAAAAACGATAACAGGATAACCTGCGGGAATTGCGGGCAAAATATCTCCAAGGATCAGGAAACTTGTCCATACTGTGGAGAAGATGTCGATGTATAGTATGGGATGAACGAATATGAAGAAAGAAAGTTCCTTAATATACATACTTGTGTTAAGTACATTATTCTATGCGGTTTATCTGTTTATAATATCTACAGCCTCAAAAACCCCTGGAGCAGAAACAGGAAGGCAAGTTACCCAATATTATAATCTAATTGGACATTTTTTATTATATTTTGGATTTTCATATTTCATATTCACAACCTATAATGAATTTGGAGTGGAGTCCTATAAAAGGTCATACGTATATACGATAATAATTGTTTCAATATATGGTCTATTCATAGAACTGTACCAATTCTTTCTACCTTACAGGCATTTTAGTTATCTAGATATCTTTATTAATATCTCGGGTTCAGTAACTTTTGTGCTGTTTATATTTCTACTCCTAAGATTTACTGATATCAAATTACTAAAATCTTTGATTTGATCACTCCAAGAGATATATTTAATAACCACTTTTTTAATGGTGTGATGAGGTATACAAATATGGAGTTAGAAACGGTAAATGTGGAGAAGGAAGATGAGATAAATGTTATTTTGGGTCAGAGTCATTTTATTAAAACTGTGGAGGATATATATGAAGCACTAGTAACATCTGTACCAGAAATAGAGTTCGGTATAGCATTCTGTGAAGCATCCGGTGACAGACTGATAAGATATGAAGGTACGAAAGAGGATCTCGTTGAGATGGCTATAGATAACGCAAAGAAGATAAATGCTGGACACTTCTTTATTATTATATTAGATAACGCCTATCCAATTAATGTTCTTTCAGACCTTAAAAAGGTAGACGAAGTATGCAATATTTATTGTGCTACAGCTAACCCGGTAGAAGTTGTAGTGGCGGAAAGTGAAAATGGGAGGGGTATACTCGGAGTGATCGACGGTGAACCTACGGTTGGTGTAGAGCAGGAAGAAGATAAAAAATGGAGAAAAAATTTACTGAGAGATATAGGTTATAAAAGGTGATCAGGCCCCAAATTTTTCTCCTCTTTTTGCCAGGTCTAGCATGATGTTGAGCACATCTTTACCATAAATCCTACCTAATCCACCTTTACTACAGGAGCGCTCATCGAACTTTTCTACATCATCTTTTCTAACCTCTTCCCCAAAAATCATTATTGGGGAAGGGTCTCCACTATGACCTTTCACAGTAACAGGTGTTGAATGGTCACCGGTTATCACAATATAAGTATCCTCCAAATCAAGTATATGTTCTAACTTTTCGTCTAACTTTTCTATTAACTCAGCTTTTTTAACAGCTAATCCATCATGACCTAGAAGATCAAAGGCTTTGATATTTGCTAGAATAAAATCATAATCTTTCAAATTCGTTTTGATCCCTCTCATGATAGCTTCTATATCTGTATCCAACCCACCTGTCGCCCCTTCGATATCGATTATATCCATCCCAGCTAACCTACATACGCCTTGGACTAATGGGATCCCCGCAATAGCTGCACCTTCAATACCTTTATTCTCTGATATCGATTTCATCTCTGGTACCGCACCAGCACCTCTAGATAGTATTATATTTGCAGGCGGTTTCTTGGAACTTTTTCTTTCCTTATTTATCGGATGATCAGATAGAACTTCAACTGTTTTACTAGTGAATTCATTGATTATCTCAGCAGTTCTTTTATTCTCTTTATTCTCCTCAGTAGGTAACGCTTTGTGATATCCAACTCCAGTCTCGTGTGGATCAACATCGGTGATACCCGATCCCAAACCTTCTCCTTTTAAGATCAATACCCCTCTATGTTCAACAGCTTCTTTGAAATGAAAATCCACTCCCAAATCGATCTTATTTACCGCTTCTGCCAATTTATCTGTTTTTTCTTTGATTCTACCTGCACGTCGATTGGTTATCTTTCCATCATCGATAGTACCAAAATTACATCTAAATGCAACCTGACCCGGTTTAACTTCTAAACCGATTCCTGCTGCTTCGAAAGGACCCCTACCGGTATAAACCTTATAGGGATCATAACCCATTAATGCTAGATGACCAGTATCGCTACCTGGTACGATCCCAGGAGCTATCGTATCCATTATACCGTTAATGCCTTCTTTAGCAAATTGATTCAGATTCGGGTTATCTGCTTTTTCTAACGGTGTTTTCCCATTCAATCCATCAACCGGTCTATCGCCTAAACCATCCAATATTAACATCAAAATTTTATCAGCCATAAGATCGCTCCTGCTATTATTATAGATACTGAAACTGCCAATAGATTGACAGTAGATTTCCCTATTAAACCCTTTCTTTCTAGCAACGCACCTAGGATACTATCTATTTGACAGCTTATAAATCCTATAGATACACCAAATAACATGAGTGAAGGTTCTATAAAGACGCCCTCAAGTAAATAGAAAACTAGGAAAGAAACTCCCAGCGTGTAAGCTGCTCCAATCAGAGCCCATGTCTCTCCATATAAGGATATGCCACCGTTAGTTCCAGGTTCAACCCGTTCAAAGCTAGTAATAAGATAAGTTTTATCTGATAAAATCCCCATCTCGGAAGCTAGAGTATCTGAAGCAGCACACGCAACAGATGTGATAAATAAAAATGCTACGATCTTGTACGGGAACAATCCGGTATCCAATGGATTTAGTGAATTGGCGGGATTATGGAGAAAGGCTAGAAACATGGGAACTAATCCATTCGCTAATACGTTGACAGTCCCTCGTTCTCCCTTTTTTCCCTCTTGAAAACCATGTTCTTTTTTATAATTAAACTTGTAACGAGTCGCTACAAAGGCACTGCCCAAGAATATCAGCAGTAGTAATATCCATTCTATACCTCCAAAAACCCCGATGATGATCCCTATACCAAAGGCTGTGACAGACCCTCCAATATTCAACATCCCTTTATAGTACGTGACGGATGATAATATTACACAAATTATAATGATCGTAACCAATTCTAGAATCATCTAATCTGCTTAAAAGTGGGAGAGAATATAAATTTTATGCCATATATTATCATGTATGAAGGATGCGAAAAGAGCTTCTAAGACCTTCGATGAAATCGCTGATCATTTTGATAAAACCAGATATAGGCCATGGGACGAAGTGGTAGAATTTTTACAGAGTATCAATGGAAAAATAATCGACTTAGGATGTGGAAACGGCCGTCATTCCTTAGAGGCAAAAGAATTAGGATTAGAATTCATATGTCTAGATGTATCTAGAAAGCTGCTCGATATCGCTAAGGATAAAACAGGGAACGATGGGGAATATGTAAGATCAGGACTAAAAAGGCTTCCTTTTAAAAGTAACACTTTTGACAACGCCCTTTTTATTGCAGCTATACACCATTTAAGTCAGGGCAGGGTAGAAAGTTTAAAAGAATCAAAAAGGATATTGAAGGAAGGAGGACGGATCATGATATCTTCTTGGTCGAGAGAACAGGAGAGATGGGATCTAGACGAGGATGAAAGTGAAACCTTTGTACCTTGGCATAAAAGAAACGGTTCTATAGTTAGTAGATATTACTATCTCTATCGATTGGATGAATTGGCTGACGATGTGAAGGAGAGTGGTTTGAAGATCTTAAAGAAATTCAAGTCCGAAGGAAATAATTACATCGTCGCCGAGAAAATCTAGCTCTTTTCTTAAAATAATCTTGGATAAAAAACTTATATACCATGATAGAATAGAGGGATTGCCAGGTCTAACCGGGACGTTCGGCGTGTCCTTATACACCGAAAGCGTCGATACGCGGGGGTGACCGCCGGGGGCGGCGTAATCACCCTGTCAGTGAACCAGGTTCTGACTATGAGACCTCGTCCTACGGGATCAGAGGTGGTATAGAGGTCAACCGGAGGGTTGATCCTCTTTATCTTTGCTACGGATAATGGGCCAGGCCCGGAAGGGAGCAGTCCTACCGTGGACTACTGATGCTCGGAGGATAGCGGGGTCGAGAAAGAACCTGGGCATCTCACCGGCGTGGTGAGCGCCCACCTCGGTGACCTGGCACTTATTTTTCATCTATAACGGGTGCATAGATATATTGCTAAAAGTGTTATAACACCGCCTATAACTGTTAGAAGCGGAGGTGTTTCATTCAATATGAAAAATGCCAATATGGTCGCTCCAACAGGTTCACCCAGTAGACTTATTGAAACGACCCTAGCTTTTAGATATTTTAACACCCAATTGTACACTGTATGACCAAAAGTATGAGGGATGATAGCCATCAATATAAATAATCCATATTCTCTTGCTGGATAGATGGTGAACGTTTCTGAAAAACCCAAGGAAAATAATCCGAGAAAGATCGTTGTGAATATATAGACTAAGAAGGCATACGGAACCAAGGACATATCTCTTCTTATCTGTCTGCCCCTGACTATATATCCAGCTACACCCAGCATCCCGATGATAGCCAAAATGTCCCCGTAAAGAAATGTTCTGCTTATATTATAATTCGAGGATGTCATGATAAAAATACCGATTAGTGCTAGTAGAATCGCAATATATGCCTTTCTGCTCGTTTCTTCACCTAAATATCGTTGAGAAATCCAAGCTACTATCAGTGGATGAGCGGACACTAATATCACCGAAGAGGCAACGGTAGTATAGGTGAGAGAAGAAATCCAAGCAGCGAAGTGGATAGCCAAAAAAGCACCTGTACTGATCAAAACGATCCATTTTTTTCTTGATATATCCCTGATTTCTGGTATGTATTTAGGGATAAAAAAAGAAAGTATGATAGATGAAAACAAAAGTCTATAAAATGCGATCGAAATTGGATGAGCGTTCGATAATCTTATGAAGATAGAACCAAAGGAAACGGCTATTATACAAAATGGTAAGATAGCTACAGCAGTATCTCGTCCTTCTTCTAACATCTAAAGTGTCATAAAGGCCAACATAAAAGAAATTTTCTACCTAATTTTACACAATTTATTTATATTTTAATCTGATTTTGGTAATAGGGACAGACAGAGGAAATTAAAATGGCCGAAGATAGAAATCATGATAACGGGAATAAGATCAAGGAGTTACATAATATTGCTGCCAAGATGGAATCTGCACGTTCAGAAGAAGAGGTCTACGAAACGGCCCTAGATGCAGCTAAAAACATTCTAGAGTTCTATGTGTGTACTATATTTATCGAGGAGGACACTGATACACTAGAGATCAAAGCTACTTCCGCGGAAGAACTAAGCAAAGGACAGAGACCACCTTTACGTGATTCATTATATACAAAAACATTCATAAATAAAAAATCATATCTAACAAAAGATATCGATGAGTTCAAAGGCGCAAAACCTTCTAGTTCTGAATATAAGTCTGCTATTAGTGTCCCTATAGGAGATATGGGAGTTTTTCAAGCGATATCTGATAAGGTCGACCATTTTGATGAAAATGATCTTGAATTGGCTGAATTATTGGTATCACATCTCACAGAAACACTGAAAAGGATAATGAACGAGAAAGCTGTTCGTGAATCAGAAAAGAGATATAAAGCAATCTTCAATAACACTGGCACCGCTAAGATAATTATAAATGATGATCTAGATATCAATACTATAAATAACGAATTCGAAGAGCTATCTGGCTATAAGAAAAATGAAGTAGAAGGGTACGTTAATTTTGAGGATTTTTTATATGAACGCGATTCCGAAGAATTGACCAAATTCATGAATGACTTAAAAGATAGTTCGCAAGATAATTCAAAAAAATTCGAATCGAAATTCATCGATAAATTCGGAAATGTAAAAGATACCATCGGGGCCATATCCAATATACCCAATTCTAGTGAATTCAATATTTCATTATTAGATGTCACTGATTTCAAATTGGCTGTAGACGAATTACAAAAAGTTGAAAAAAAGTACCAAACTATCTTTGAAAAAAGCGAAACTGCTATGATGATCATACGAAAGGACACTGTCATCGAAATGGTGAATCCAAAATTTGTGGAACTGTTTGGACACCCTAAAAAAGAGATCGAGAATAAAATAAGTTGGACTGAATTAGTGGTCGAGGACTATCTACCTGAGATGGAACAGTATCATGAAAAAAGGAGAAAATATCCAGATTCTGTTCCTTCCAGTTACGAATGTGAAGTATATGATAAATCAGGAAATGTAAGAAAGGTCTTACTGAATGTTGGTATGATACCTGAGACTCAAAAAAGTTTAGTTTCTTTGACCGAGCTATCAATTGAGGACGAGTTTAAAGGATTTACATCACTATTTGATGAATCAGAAACTGGGATGTTTATATTGAACCCAAAAAAAGAGATTATAAAAGTCAACGGTGCTTTATTAAACTTCATGGGTTGTGAAGAAAGTGATGTAATAGGTAAGGATTATGATGAAACTATATTTGCCTCGTTCGATGATGTACTTGAGGAATTGACTGAAGATGATATTGTGTTTAATTCAGAAAAGATAGAGTTTGAAAATTCTAACGGAGAAACATTGACTGTAGAGTTAAACACCTCGATAATCAGAAAGGAAAATGTCGAAGAATGTTATATCCTTGGACAGATCCATGAAATAAGCTAACCCTCTTTTTTTCTGACCTTTTTGAACATAAATATTATATTCCATTTCTTACAAAACATATTTATATTTTGATCACCACTAGAGTAAATTGGGTAGATATAAAGAGGCGTTGAGATGGGTGAAGATATAGATGAAAATATTAGGAAAAAGATCGAAAAACTACATGATGTATCCTCCAAGATGGAAGCTAGTAGTTCTGAAGAAGAGGTCTTTGATATAATCATTGATGCGGCTGAGAACATACTAGAATTTTATGTTTGCAGTATAGACATGATAGACGATGAAGAATTTGAAGTGAAAAGAACCATCGGAGGTCTCCATAAAAAAGGAGATAGCTATCCTGTAGAGGGTGTGGCAGGAGAAACGATCAAAAGTGGGAAATCTATCTTAATCAATCATGTCCAAGAATCAGAACTGGCGAAACCAAAAAGAAGTGAGTATAGTTCTGTTATAAGTGTTCCCATAGGTGAAATGGGAGTATTTCAAGCGATATCAGATAAGGTCGAGGCTTTTGATGAATATGATCTAGAATTGGCCGAATTAATGATTTCCCATCTCCGTGAAACGTTGGAAAGAATAAAGAATGAAAGGGCAGTTCGTGAATCGGAAAAAAGATACAAAGCTATATTCAACAATACAGGTACTGCTAAAATCATATTAGAAGACGACTTGACCATCAATACAGTAAACCAGGAATTTGAAAATCTATCAGGATATAATAAAAAAGAGTTAGAAGGACATATGAAATTCAAAAACTTTGGATATGAGGATGATATAGATAAGATAACAGACTTCATGGGGATGGTAAAAGATAATCAAGATAATATCTCAAAAAAATTTGAGTTGAAATTTATCGACAAATCCGGAAACGTTAAAGATACATTCGGTGCAATATCGAATATATCAGGTTCAAACGAATTCAATTTTTCACTGCTGGATATCACAGACTTTAAATGGGCAATAAAAGAACTTAAAAAATCTGAAAAAAAGTACAAAACCGTATTTGAGAAGACAAATACCCCCATGCTGATAGTTAGAGAGGATACTATTGTCGAGATGACTAATCCAAAGTTCGTTGAAGTATTTGGATATTCTAAAGAAGATATAATGAATAAAAAAAGTTGGACTGAATACGTAGCTGATGATTATCTACCTATGATGAAACAATACCATGAGGAAAGGAGAAAAGATCCAGATTCCGTTCCATCTAATTACGAATGTGAGGTATATGATAGATCTGGAAACGTAAGAAGAGTTCTAATTAACGTTGGTATGATACCTGAGACACAAAAAAGCCTAATTTCATTGGTTGAACTATCTGATGGTGATGGAAGTACAGCATTTGATAAGATTTTCGATAGATTAGAGATGGGTATGTGTGTCTTAAATACAGAAGGTATGATCATCGAAGCAAATAGAAAATTTTTAGACCTGTTTAATTACCAAAGAGAAAATATATTAGGTAAAAATTATCGAGAATCTATTCTTTCTGATAGTGAGAAAATGATCAGGGACATTATCGATGGGAAAATAAAATTTCAAATGGAAACCATAGAATATAAAACTCCTGAAGAGGAAACCAAAAAAGTCAAGTTAAATTATTCTGTAATAAAGAAGAAAGATGAAAATTATATATTATGCCAAGCTTATCCTGTTAGTAAAATCAAAGGTATAAACGAGTAAATGGAGCCTATATCTATGAGAAATAACCTCAATGATGAGATATATAAAAAAATTAATGAATCAGGCGTATTAGACGGATCTGTGAAAAAGGAAGATATCATAAAAGAAGTGTGTAAACTGATTTTTAAACATTCCTATGACATGATATCTATATTGGATGAAGATTCGAAACCAATATTTGTTAATAAGGCTCACAAGAGGATCCTTGGATACGACGAAGATTTTCTTCTTAATAAAACTGCTTTTGACTTTTTCCATCCAGAAGATCTAGAATCTATAAAAGATGAATGGTCTAAACTGATCGAACGAAAAGAAGATAGGAAGGAATTAGTCCTTAGATTTAAGGCGGAAGATGGGAGCTATATTTGGCTTGAAACGCATCTAAAAACTTTGACTAACGAGGGGGGAGATGTAGTTTCCATATTATGCATTTCTAGAGATATAACTGATAAGGTAAAGGTCGAAGAGAAACTAAAGAGGAACAAAGAAAAAGTCGAAAGATTACATGATGTTGCTCATGATTTAGACACATGCAGAACTGAAGATGAGGTATTTGATGTTTGTATGAAGGCGGCGAAAAAGATATTGAATTTTGATTATATATCTACTTTCAAAAAAGCTAAAGAAGGTTTCGAAGCAAAAGCCATATCCTACGAAATAGAACCTAAATTAAAGGGGAATATTTATGACAAAGATAATTATACATGGCAAACGTACATAACTGGAAAATCCTTCTTAGTGAAAGACATCGAAGAGGATGAAAGAGCAGAAGCAGGGCTCACTGAATACAAATCGGGTCTGAGTATTCCTATCGGTGAGTATGGTGTTTTTCAGGCACTATCAGAAGAGAAAAACCGTTACGATAAAGACGATCTCGAATTGTCAGAATTACTTGTTTCCCATATTAATCAAGCCTTAGAAAGAATAAGATATAGAAAAAAGTTAAAAGAATCTGAAGAAAGGTATCGATATATATTTGAAAACACTGGCACCGCTACTATTATCCTTGAAGAAGATACAACGATCGCTCTCATAAATGAGAAGTGTGAAAAACTGATCGGCTACTCGAAAGAAGAGATCGAAGGGAAAATGAGTTTCAAAGACTTCTTAGTTAAGGAAGAGGTGGAAAAATTAAGAAGATACCACCATGTGAGAAGGCATGACCAAGAAAGTATACCATCATATTATGAAACTAAAATAGTAACAAAATTTGGTGATCCGAGAAACGTATTGGTCAGTGTTGGACTGATGCCTAATTCCAATAGAAGCATAGTTTCTATATTAGATATTACTAAAAGCAGAAGGAATTTTAAAGCGCTCAGTGAAAGTGAAGAAGCTTTCAGGATAGCTTTTGATAGGTCTTTTATACCTATGATCCGGGTCGATAGGGAATTAAATATTTTAGATGTAAATCGAGAAGCTTGTGACCTATTGAATAGAAGTGAAGAAAAATTGCTCAATATAAATTTCAAAAAAATATTATATGGCAATGATAAAGATGTTATAAGGAAATTTGACAAGGTTATAAAAGGCGGTTCAGCAACATTTGAATTGGACTTTAATATTGGAGCTGATCCTGTTGAAGTAGAGGTTAGAGCTGATCCAATAACAGATGTGGACGGTCAAACGAAATTTATTTTAATTCAATTAAGGTGAGAGATGTATTGAAAAATAATGTGATATGATGCTAAGGTGAAACTAACATGGAATGTATAAAAATTGAAGAGGATATCCGGGAAAAAGAATTGAAGATCATGATAATTGATGATAATCCTGATGATAGAACATTAGCTATCAGGGAACTGAAAAAACAATTCAATGATCTTACAATAACAGAGATCAAAAATAGATCTGAGTTCGAGATCGAATTAGATAAGAAAAACTTCGACCTAGTTATAACCGACTATAGATTAAGATGGACTACCGGATTAGATGTTCTAAAAAAGATAAAATCTCGCTGTCCCGATACCCCCGTAATCATGTTTACAGGCACAGGAACAGAGGAAGTAGCAGTAGAGGCAATGAAGATAGGATTAGAAGATTATGTTGTAAAGTCTCCAAAACATTTCCTGAGACTGCCTGTGTCTGTAAAAAAAGCCATAGAACGAAAGGAAAAACAGGAAAAAGCTGAAGAGGCCGTTGAAAAGAGTGAATTGAAATATAAAGCGATATTCGAAAATACTGGTACAAAGTCATTCATTTTCGGTGAGAACAATATTATCGAGATAGTAAACGATCAGTTCGAAAAGATGAGTGGGTATACCAGGGATGAAATTTCTGGAAAAATATCCTGGAAGGAATTTATCTTAGAAGAAGAATATGAAAAATTCGAGGGATATATCAACACAGCTGAAGAAGATGAAGATAGATCCCCGGAATATTTCAGTATTGGATTTGTAAATAGATATAATGATAAAAGAAATGTTTTAACTTCTTTGAACACGATACCAAAAACCGATAAAATAGTATGTTCAATGTTGGATATTACTAGATATAAAGAAACTCTTGATGCTTTAACCGCTAGTGAGGAGATGTTCAGGGTAGCATTTGAAAGTTCTCCGATAGGGATAATGCTATTATCATTAGATGGTGAGATTGAGGAGGTTAATAGGTCCATGTGTGAATTGTTGGAAATCTCAGAAGGGGAATTGCTGACAGCCAATTGTAAAGATATACTTCATATGAACGACTTCAATAAATTAATTGATGGATTGGAAAAGTTGAAAAGAGGGAAATTAAAGATTTCTGAAAAAAATCTCCGATTTAGCTTTTTAGATAAAGAAAGTAAGAATTTAAACATAATCTCGTCCCTTATCAAAGATCCTAAAGGCGACCCACTTTACTATCTAATGCATGTCTATGAATAGATTCAAGTCAAAGTACTTTAGTTCCTGAAAGTCGCCCATAGGAAAATATTTATAAATTAAGTTTATCTACTCCTTCACAGATTCACCCGATTGAAATCGATTTGGATATTATTATCTGCGGGTTTAGTGTAGTTTGGTATCACCTAGCCTTGCCAAGGCTATTACCGGGGTTCAAATCCCCGAACCCGCACTGCATCGTGATCGGACCGTAACGTTTTTACATATTACCAACTTTTAGAGGGATATGACCGATGAACTAGAGGAGTTCTTGCCTAAAGAAAAAGCACAAATAGATGATTCCGCTTTTTTGGACCCTACAGCTAGGATCGTAGGGAACGTCATGGTGTCAAATAATTCGAGTTTATGGCCAGGGTCTGTTCTAGATGGAAAAAAATCTAAGATAGACGTTGGAGAAAATTCCATAATAATGAACAATGCAACGATCAAAGGCACTGAAGATAATCTTGTAAAGTTGGGTAAGAACAGTTTTATCTCTCCAGGAGCAAGGATCAAAGGCAGTAAGATAGGAAAGAACGTTCTTGTAGGACTAGATGCAGTAGTCATGGAAGATGCAGAGATAGGTGAAGGCTCTATCATAGGAACAGATACGATAGTACCTCAGGGCATGAAGATTCCAGACAACTCTATCGTTCGAGGTCGACCTGCAGAAATCGTTGGGGAGGTTGATCAGGAAACTCTAGAAGAACTTGATGAGATAAGGGATCACATGTTCAAGAAACGTGATGAGTATAAAATCATGATGAAACGAGGCGAAGAATACGATATTTTTGATACTCCAAAGAGACCAAATGAGATACTTGAATCTAAGAAAGAAGAACTGTTCAGCGATGAGGATCAAGAAGAAATCGATAAGAAGATGAAAAAAGTCTTATCTAAAATAGATTCAGAAGACTATTATTAATAGGGAACCGGGATTGGAATGGGAATGGTGGGGCCGCCGAAATTTGAATTCGGGTACCAGGCTCCCAAAGCCCGAAGGATGGACCAAGCTACCCCACGGCCCCGTGAAGTTACCGAAACCAAAATAGTAATTATGATATATAGTTTTGGCTTCTAATAAGTTCGTTTATTAATCACATATAGAAAACGTTTATTAAAGTGAATACTTTTTCACTTCAAGGAGATTCACTTGAACCGAGAAGATATAAAAGTCGCCGTGCTACGAATAGAAGGGACCAATTGTGAAGAGGAATCTTACCGGGCTTTTAAAAAATTAAGAACTGATGCTGAAAAAGTACATCTTAAACAGCTTTTAGGTATGGATGTAACGGAAGAAGAGAAAAGGAACCTCAAAGACTATCACATAGTTATGATCCCTGGAGGTTTTTCAGCAGGGGATTACATAAGAGCTGGAGCCATTTTCGGTGCTAGGTTGAAGAGTGGACTAGGTGAAGAATTGAGAAGTTTTGTAAAAACCGGCAAACCTTTATTAGGCGTTTGTAACGGGTTCCAGGTTTTGGTAGAAAGTGGTATCCTACCTGGTTTTGATGGAACGATAAGCGATGTTCCAGAAGCGGTACTTGAAACAAACGATAGTAATAAATTCGAATGCAGGCCTACACTTCTAAAAGTTGAAGATAATTCTAGATGTGTTTTTACGAGGGAGTATGAAGATGGGGAAACGGTGTTGTTCCCTTCAGCGCATGCGGAGGGGAAGTTTGTGGTTGATAACCAGGAAAAACTCGAAAAACTCAAGGATAACGGTCAGATAGTTTTCACTTACACGACACCTGATGGTAGTTCACCAAGATATCCCTGGAATCCGAACGGTTCTATGGGAGATATCGCTGGAATATGTAACCCCGAAGGAAATGTGCTGGGTCTTATGCCTCATCCTGAGCGGGTCTTCGAAGGATACACGATACCTGACTGGACAAGAAATGATAAAGAATACCTAAAAGGAGAAGGTGATGGTAAGCTTGTTTTCGAAAGTGTAGTTAAATATATCGAAGAAAACTATTGATCATAATCTTATCCACCGATTCAATTCATGGATCTGTTCAGATTTCCCGATCACTATGAACTTATCTCCATCCTTTATATTTACGCTACTAGCAGGATTGGGTATGAATTCTTCCTCTCTTTTTATACCGATAACTCTAGCACCAGTTCTTTCTCTTATCTTAGAATGGGCTAACCGCCTACCAACTAGTTGAGAGTTCTTAGGTATGTTAATTTTGGTTATCTCTATGTCCTGGGCCACCGTAATTTTGTCCAGAAATTCAGCTATATGAGGGTGGAGAGCGTATTTTGTTATATATCTCGCTCCAATAACCGTTTCCGGTACGACGTAATCAGCGCCTGCACTGTATAATTTGCCTATGTTTTCCCTCCGGTTCACTACAGACATCACTTCGATATCGGCATTCAATGATTTCGATTCCAATATGATGAAAGCGTTAGTAACGTCGTCATCTGTAGCTGCGATCAGTTTTTCTGCATCCATAATACCAGCACCTATCAGTGTGTTTTCATCAGTTGGATCACCGTGAACGGTATGAGCGGATGTTTTCGATAACCTACTTTCATCTTCATCAACAACTATTATCCTGTTCCCAGAAGCTGCTAACCTTTTTAGGATATTTTGACCAACACTTCCATACCCACATAAAATTATCTTCATCCTGCATACCTCTTCAAACTTTGCAATTGTTCAGAATCACCTAGAACAAGGATTATATTTCCAGGAACTAATCTGTCAGATGGGGATACAGAAACTTTTAAATCCCCATCTTTCCAGATACCGACTACTGCAGCTCCTGTTTTTCTACCGATATCAGCTTCTTTTATCGTTTTATCAGCTAATTCTGAATCTTCTGTAATATTCATCTGTTCTATCTTCAATCCTTCTAATAATTCTTCTCCTTCTTCACCGATATCGATCAAAGATGCATCTATAGCTTTTGCCCCGATCATAGCACCTGTGATAGATTTTGATGAAACTAAATGGTCAGCTCCTGCCCTTCTTAAAATACCTTCATGCTGGGCTTTATCAACACTGCTAACTATCCTTATTTCTTCATTGATCTTATTAGCGGTGAGACAGATAAAAGCGTTAGTCGAATCGTCATCCACCGCTACCAATGATAGAGCTTTTTCGATATTTGCTCCCTTAAGAGTATTCATTTTTGTAGAATCTCCTTCTATGAAAGGAATTCTAGATTTACTCAACTCCTTTATTTTTTCATCTGTATTAGAGATAACTAAAAACTCGATATTGTGTGATTTAAGATTCCTTATGACTTCTTTACCTATCTCTGAATAACCACAGACTATAACATGATCTTTACCCGGCAAATCAACTTTTTTCTTCTTTAATGCTCTTTTCATTGTCCTTTCGAGCCAAGGTCCAACCACGATCTGGAGTCCGATACCCATAGTAGCCACACCACCCAAAACAATGATTATAGTAAGTGTCATACCATACCTACTAGTAAAGGTCATACCGGTTGGGTAACTTCCCAATGTTGATAAAGTGACTATGGTCCAATACATAGACTCAAGAAGGGTAGGCTGATATCCTTCGTAAGTTTTAACCAGAATAAAACCAATATTCCCTAAAATTATAACTGAAACGATACCTAGTGTCAGTAAAATCAAACGATTTTTAAGGGTAAACCGGTCAAGTATCTTTGCCATGATTTTACACTCTTTTGAAATACATAAACATAATATATATATAAACTATATCTCAATCAACAAGCCAAACCAGTACTTCGATATCATCCCCATCTTCTAATCCTAGCTCCTTTCTTAGTTTAGTATTAGAGATGACCTCCGCAGTTTCGGTGTAGTCTGATTTCTCAGGTATCACCAAAGCGCATTTTATTCCAGCTATCTCTGCGGGGAATGTATTGACATCGCCTAATCTCATATCTCCATCAATAAACCCTTCTATTACCGTACCATTGCTTTTGCGTATCTCCTGATATCTCTTAACGCTCTCTTCATTTAGTTCAACGTTGAGAGTTCCTTCATAAGGGTCTATCCCTATCCTATCGATGAATTGTTCTCGATATCTGTTCTTCGAAAGAAAATATTGACCTTCTTCCTTCCCAGAAACTACTTCACCGACCAACTTGATAGGTTGTTCTCTTTCCATAAGATGACAGGAATTAAAGATGATTTAAAAATATTCCCCAAGAACTTCTAGATGTGATCTGCTGCGTAAAAACGCAACGGGTTGACCTCTCTCTCTTACTCTATTCTTCAATTCCTTATCATTTGTAACTAAGATTCCATCTAACTTCTCAACAGCTTCGATAACCCCTTCATCTCTTTTAGCCCCAACTTCAATAATCTTATACTTATTTGCCAATCTCAAAGCGTCCTTCCTTTTTAACATCTCAAGTTCATCAATAACAGAAGTTGGAACATAAACATCGGGATTGACGAATAATCTTTCCAACTCAGAATCTAAATTGATATTGAACTGGAAAGGCATGATGAGTGCGTTGGCATCCAATATTATATTGGCCATGTATCAACTCAATTATCGAAACTATATATATCCATTCTCCTCGAGATAATCTATCACGTTCTGGACACTTTCATCGATGGTTTCTTCATGGGTGTTCAGTTTTATCTCTGGATCTTCTGGTTCTTCGTAAGGGTCAGATATTCCAGTAAAGTTATCGATTTTGCCTTCTCTAGCCTTTTTATACAGGCCTTTAACATCCCTTTCTTCACATACGGATACGGGGCAGTATACAAAGACCTCTATGAAATTGGTGACCATATATCTAGTCTTTTTCCTTCTTTCCTTATAGGGTGATATGAAAGAAGCAAGAACACTGATACCATTTCTAGAAAGTAATTTAGCAACGAAACTGACCCGTTCTATATTGGTATCCCTATCCTCTTTAGTAAAACCTAGGTCTTTTGTCAGATGTTGCCTGACTATATCTCCGTCTAACCTTTCAACCAGATGACCATTTTCCTCTTCCAGCCGATTTGCTACTCTATCGGCTACAGCGGATTTACCGCTGCCGGAGAGTCCTGTGAACCAAAGAGTGAATCCATCTTGTGTATTCTGTTTACTCCATTTCTTTTCGTTTACGATCACGTTTTTGTTTTTAGACATATTTACACCTGTTTTAATCTTTGAGCATCTCGACTATATCTTTTAAAAAGTTTTCTTTATCTGTAGTTGGGATCACCATACCAACCACATCATCTTTACCTCCAGCTGAATAACCTTTTTCCTTAGCCTTGTTGATGATCTTTTCAGAATCGGGTATGGGTCCTCTAATGTATATCTGACATTCACCTTCTTTAAATTTACAGTTGAAAATTATAACGATCTTATCATCCTTTGACCAGGCTATCTTACGGGTTACTGTAGAGATTATATTGTATGGGGATCCCATCTCCTTAAACAATATATTTTCACTAAGGGTTTCGATTTTTCCCTCTACCTCGTTTTCTATAGCAGATTTTAATTTATCCACATTTTCTTTCAAGCCGTCTAATTTCAATACTTCCTCTGGTCTTTCGAGTTCTTTTAAGATCTGTGGCATCTCTTCAATCTTTTTTCTTTCACCTAATTTATACAATGAATCAAGGTATTCAGCACATGTGAGTAACTGTTCGAAATCAGTATCCCATTTATCTAGCTGATCTTCTATTATCCCGATCGCATATTCATTCTCTTTTAGTTTCTCCTCTCGATCCCCAAAAGCACCTAAAATAGTCAATAAATTCGGAGAGGAATCAAAATATTCACCAACGACCCACGATGCGCTTGGATATCTCCGAGGGGATCCGCCTTCGATAACTGGATTATGGTGTAGTTCGACCTCGTGCTTTTTCTGGAGATGATGATCGAATATGAAAACATTTCCAAAACTTTTTAAGAATTCAATAGATTCCTCAGGTAAAGCCATATCTCCGACCACAATAAAGTCCGGATCGATATCATCAATCCTTTCCCTGTCCTCATCATTAAGATAATAATTTCCTATCGAGGGGGTGAAAGTGGTAAGATCCGGAAAGTTTCTAAGCATAAGAGCGCCTGCACACATACCATCAGTATCCCAGTGATGTAGCAGCATTCCCTCTTGGTAATTTAATTCGTTCAGATCGGTTACCATATAGACACCTTATTCAACGAACTTTTGTTCCTTCTCTGCGACTCTTTCTGCTACTTCGGGTCTCATCATATGATCCGGTGGTACTTCTCCTTCTTTGAACATCCTTCTCATCTTCGTACCGCTAAAGTTCTCACGGTGTTCATCATCATGAGGACAGATGAATCCATCCACTGCACCGCCACACTTCTCACAGTAAGTAAACGATTTGAAGAACACTGGAGTGATCTCTAGATCTGGGAAGTCGTCAAATATTTCTTGAGCCGCGTATGGACCATAATAATCGCCTACTCCAGCATGATCTCTACCTACAATAAAATGGGTACAACCGAAATTTTTCCTCATAATAGCATGGAATATTGCTTCTTTTGGTCCTGCATATCTCATCTCAGCTTCAAGTATACTCATAACCGCTCTATCTTTTAAATAATAGTTATCCATTAAGGTATCATAAGCATCTAAGATCACTTCATCCAGATAATCACCTTTTTTCTTTTTACCTATTATAGGATTTATGAAGATACCATCAACAAATGTGAGTGCGGTTTTTTGCACGTATTCGTGTCCGAGGTGAGGAACATTTCGGGTCTGGAATCCAACGATGGTTCTCCAGCCTTTTTCCTTGAACAATATCCTTGTTTCCATAGGTTTTAGGTGATACTTTTCAAAAGGTGTACTGTTCTCTTTCAGTTGATAGATCTCCCCACCGACCAAATAGTCGTTCATCTCCATGGTTTTCTTAACCCCTGGATGATCAAGGTCGTCAGTACCGTATATCTTCTCAGCCATATCCTTTTTATCGAACTCGTAAATATCCTCGATCTCCATCAAACCGAAACTATCTCCATTCTCGTCTTTTAATATTACTTCTTCACCGACTGCGTAATCTTCTTTTTTGGTTATATCTATAACTATTGGTAATGTCCATGCGATATCACTAGATAATCTAGAGTGTTCCAATACGTTTTCAAAATCCTCCTGAACCATAAACCCATCTAACGGACTGTAAACACCTGTAGATATATTCATCGCGTCCTTTCGAAGTTCACTATTAAGCTGTAAAGATTTCATCTCTTCAGCTTCTTCTAACAATCTATCTTTCTTCTTACCTGTAAGCATACGGTTAACTAAAGTACCACCATGTGGTTTAGACATAATATGATCCCTCAATCAAGATAACCTAAAGCTCTCAATCTTTCTTTTACTTTCTCTTCGTCTTCTTCAGAGAAACTTTCCTTTTCCTTTTCTTCTTCCTCGATGCTAGATATAACCTGTCTCAGTACATAGGTCACATAGCTCGAGATAGAGTTAAATCCTGTTCCTTCCATCCTTTTCTTTACCTTTTTTGCTAGCGGTTTCGGTATCGAAACTGTCGTGTATTTTTTAGAGCTCATAATTATCACATCTTTTGATTTCTCATTATATTTAATGACATATCATTGAGATATATTATAAATAATTTTTGGTTATCTTGTATTTTAGCTCAATATGGTTGATCACTTTTACTTTGATATGGTCATCTATATCAATGTGTCTTCTTAGATATGTATGAATTTATTTAGGATTTTATAGCGAATCATCTGCACTAGGGTGTTTTCATTATTTTTCTAATTTGCACTAAATTTTCTAATTTGCACTAAAAGAACATATCTAGATGGTTATGATCGATCTATGGATGTTTTATCCAACCATATCGCCAGGCTCAAAAATACCATCATCTTTCAACTAGTTTATCTAACTTCTCTTCTAGATCCCTCTTCAAAATTTCATCATCGTACTCTGATTTTAATAATTTCATTTCCGATAATATTTTATTTTCTATCGGTTTCAAAGGATCTTTCCTCAGGTTATCGAGTCCAAAGAAAAATATATCTTTGAGAAAAGTGCTTCTATCGCCCCAATCCAATGATTCAACTATGTTTTCATCAAGGTGGGATAAAAAGATATTTTCCCAGATTTGGTTCAAGTAACGATATTCATCTTCTGTAAGATCTATCTCTATCTTTTTTTCGGACGTAGATTTGTCATTTGGGTTTTCATATTCTACTTCAGAAGTTTTTTCTTCAGGTTCAGCTTCCCCTGTTTTTTCTTCCCCATTATATTCTTTATCAGTTAAATATATCTTTTCCCACCGTCCCTTTTGATCCATTTCTACGTAACCACGTTCTTTTAAACTGTTAATGACCTTATTCAATTCGTCTTTGTCAAGATCATCCAATTTTTTGTTGAGTGAATATACTGTAATGCCGTTTTCAGGTATCATCGAGATCATTTCTTTTTCGATCTCTAGATCATTATTATCTTGTTCCTCTATGTTATCTATTCTTTCTTCTATATCTACTGATAATTCTTTCAGCTTTTTATCCGCTTTTTTATATTCTCCTTCATCTGACAGATCTTTTACCGCAACCAGCCTATCCAGGATATCTTTATAATCATAACCATCCTCTTTAAGTCCGATTATCTTTTTCTTTGCCCTTTTCAACCCGTCGTATAGGTCCAATATGGTTTCAGCAAGTTCTATAGCTTCTTCAGAGAGTTCTATAGATCCTTCAAAATTTTCTTGCTCTCTCATATCTACAGCCTTACGGATCTTGTTCTTTATATTATCAACATTGATATTAGTATATCTAGCTTCTGAAAGGAAAACTTTTGCCTCCATAAGTTTCTCTTCCATATCTTGTTTTAGCCCGCTGGTATCCTCTGTCATCACGCTTACCCCGATATAATTTAGAAATACAGGATATATATAATATTTTTTGAGAGATATCGGTCAGATGTGAATGTTTTAATTATGATCATACAGTATATTGTATATCTCTTTGAATTCAATTAATATCATTGATGTATATATCGGTAAAACGTAATATGATCCACTAGTCATTGCCGTGTTAATTAAGATAGAAGAGCTGGAACAATAGATATTCAACTATATTTTTACGATTATATCCAACATTTCTGCGAGGAAGATTCATAAATACCTATCCTACATATTAGGTCACATATGACAAAACTTGAACCGTTATGGAATCGAAAAGCGATATCCTTTGATAATACAATGATAATAGCGGATCTGCACGTTGGTTATGAAAGAGAATTAGAGAATAGAGGTATAAATCTCCCAAGCCAGACTAAAGCGATGTCTAAAGAGATCGAAGATATGTTGAAAGATGGAAATTACGATCAAATTATAATAAACGGAGATCTGAAACATAATATACCTTCAGGGAGTTGGCAAGAATACAAGGAGATCCCCCGACTCATCGATGTATGTCTTTCTTTTGTAGACTGTGTACATCTGGTGCCGGGGAACCATGATGGCGGTATCCAACAATATCTTCCAAGTGAAGTTAAAATCCATGAAGCCAGTGGATTTGTAATAGATGATATAGGCGTTTTACACGGGCATGCAAATCCGTCAGAAGATGTATTAAAGGCGAGATCTATCGTTATCGCTCACAGTCACCCAACGGTCTCATTGATTGATTCATTGGGGCAAAAAAATAAGATGCAGTGCTGGATAAAGATGGAATTTGAATATAACGGGTATAATGGTGATATAGTGCTGATGCCTCATTTCAATAATCTTATGGGAGGTATTAGTGTAAACGAAAATGGATATTTGGGGCCTTTATTGAAAAATTCAGATTTGAAAAATGAACAAGTCCACCTTCTAGATGGGACCTATTTAGGTACTATGGACAAGATCAAATCTCTCCAAGACCGAATGGGAGTTAGCTATCTTTCAAAAATCGAATAACTTCTTTTTTGATTCAAGACTTATCGGAATTGCTAAACAAACTCTAGAAGTCGACAAACCTAGATTTTTTGCTGCAAGTCCTCCCTTTATAGATATCCTAGCATAAACATTATTTTTATAAGCATTCTGGATAGCATATCCCAAAGCGTTACCTATATCTATAATCCTGTACACACAATTTGGACCTACGAATATGTCCTCCTCCTGTTTCGCTTCCTCCATCTTTTCGCAGTTTTCATATCCGCAAGCTTTGCAATCTATACCCAGCCCTGCATGATCATCTAGCCCAACCAATATAACACGGTCAGAGTTTTCTATTTCTTCACCTTTATCCGTAAATGTCTCATCTTTTCTCTCATCTGACAACTGATACATTTCTTCAACTAACATCTCCTTCTCAGCCTCATCAAGTACTGATATATCCAAGTAAGACTCATCGAGAGCAGTCGGTGAATTTTTAGCAGCAACGGCGATCAATTTCGTTATAAGATCCATACCTTCCTTCATCTTATCCATATCTACAATAATATCACTTCCGTAAAAGTTTATCCCTTGAAAATCTAAAAACCTCAATCGGATAAAAATGATAAAAGTACTCCAAAAATCGAGAATGTTCCAGCTAGTAAACCGACGATGCCCCCTAAACTTATCAGGATAACAGAGAATATGATAGCCATGATCGCCCATTCTTTATACATATAATCAATACGGTGGAAGGAGATCAATAATAGAAATCCAAATAGCAAATTGATAAACAGTTTGAAAAGTAGATCTAGATAAGGTTGTGAGCCTAGAGATAATATAAAATGTAAAGTACCGATGCCTAATGCAATGTATGCGGCTAGGATTATTAGGATTTTATAAACTTGAAGTTTCTCGATCTCTTCCAAAGTTGTTGGACTATCTTCGATTATCTCGTCAAGTAGACCGGGATCTGAAAATTTGGGAATTTCCATATAGATACACAGCTTGCACATTAGTTCGATATATATAAATGATTTTTCTTTCAATCGTAAGAAACATAATATACGATGATAATAGATGTTAGATGTCCATGAAATTGATAGTCTCTTCTAATGAAGACACCGCTAGTATGAACATCTTAAACAATCTTCTCAAATATGGATGGGATGAACTAGGAGAATATGAAGGAAATCCGGTGTATGAAAAGGATGACTTGGTTTCTGTTACGACCAATGGACATCATATCTATGAAAATTTCTTGGACAAAAAAGTATCTAAAAAATTTAACATGGAATTTGAACTTGTCATCGTTATCTCAAAACACGCATCTGAGGCGGGTATAAATTCTCTGACGGTCCATCCTATCGGCAACCTAGGTGAAGCAAAATTTGGTGGAAAAGATGGAGAAGTAGTACCTGTGTCACCTCATATTATGACAAATGCTTTAAGATGGTTAAAGAAGAACTATTCTGAAAATCAGAAAATATCCGATTACCAGGTGTCGTTCGAAGCCACCCATCATGGACCGTACCTGGAAACACCTACATTCTATATAGAGATCGGGAGTGATAAAGAACGATGGAAGGACAAGGAAGCCGGATCTGTAATAGCTAAAACCGTCCTAGATATCGAAGACCCTTCCTATGAGAATTTCCCAGTAACCATATGCATCGGAGGGGGGCATTATGCTCCTAGGTTTACCGACCTAGCACTCGAGAAAAAAGTCGCAATAGGACATATGGTACCTGGTTGGGGGTTAAAATACCTTACCAGTCGAACGCTTGAAAATGTGGTGAGAAACACAAATGAAGCAGAATTCCTGTATTTTGATAGGAGCGGTACAAGCGGCAAAGAGAGAAAAAGGATAAAAGGATGGATAGATGATAATGAAAAGGATTTAAAGCTGGAAGTGATAAGATCAAACGATTTGGATAAACTCTAGCTTAGTCCTGCTTCTCCCACTTCTCCAATTCCATAACAACTGAGAGGGGATCACCTTCTTTTATTTCTTCCCTTATCCTGTTTTCCTTCTCCATAACATCTAGTGCCCTATTAGCAATCTGGACGGCTTCTTCTTTCGGTACGACCATCACACCACTATCGTCAGCAATTATCCAATCACCCGGTCTAACTTTTCTCCCACCGCAGATGATATCATTGTTCAGACCACCATAACCCTTTGGTTCTCCGGCATTAGATGCACGATATCTAGCGAAAATGGGGAATCCCAACTGTTGTATGTCATCTACATCGCGTAAAGCCCCATCTATTATTACTCCAGGTATACCTTTTTTGTAACATGACCAGGACGCTAACTCACCCCAAACAGCAGTTTTTCCCGAATCCGCATCGATTACTATTACCTTATCTTCTTCCGCTTCTTGTATAGCTTCTACCGGTTTAGCCCAATCGCCATCTACTGTTTTTACGGTGAAAGCTCTTCCTATGATCTTTTCACCGCTTGTAGTCATCGGGATGATACCTTCCATTGAAGGTTCCCTATGCATAGCATCGGATATATTGGGAGTTGAAACCTTTTCAAAAACCTCTTTGATCCTCTCGGGACCAAATTTCTTCGAAACCTCGGATTCGAGTGATACATCTTCTGTTATCGCCTTCTTTATATTTTTGGCCGATGCTCTCACATCTTTAGATTTTATGATAGCTCCCCCAACAATTATAATATCTGCACCACTCTTCACGATCTCTGCAGCATCCTCTGAAGTGATACCTCCAGCCGCTGCTACAGGAACGGAACTCACAGACGAGACTTCCTTGACTAGTTCTAAAGGGTCCATACCTTTCATCTGAGCGTCTACGCCTACGTGAACACCTATATAATCTACTCCGAGTTCGGAGACTTCTTCTGCTCTCCTGACTTTATCTGGAACCTGTATGAGATCAGCCATTATCTGAGCATCATAATTTCTAGCAGACCTGATACTCTCTTTAATAGTTTCGTCATCGGCCGCACCAAGAACACCTACGATATCTGCACCTGCCTTGGCAGCTATCTCTACCTCGACTCCACCAACATCCATGGTCTTCATATCTGCGAATATCGTCCTATCAGGGAATTCTTTCTTCAATCTTCTAACCGATTCTATCCCTTCAGATTTTATCAACGGTGTTCCCGCTTCGACCCAGTCAACTCCACCATCTACAGCGTCTCTAGCGATCTTGATAGCTCTACTAAGATTCATAAGATCCAAGGCAACTTGCAGTTTCACGCTCATGTTTGTGTATGATTACATAAGGTTAAAAAATTATCGATTTAGAATATTCGAGAAAATCATTCGAGAGAGATAAAGCATGCAAAAATAGAAGTATTACTTTCAAGTTACTTATCCATATATGTGATAATATGAGTGAAACTATATTCAATATAATTGAGGAGAAGGAGATTCCTGAAGTTGACATATTACTGGCAGGATTTCCTGGTACGGGTTTGATAGGAGGTATAGCCTCTGAACAGCTCATCAACACGTTAGAACTTGAACAAATAGCTTCCATTGAATCGGACAAATTTCCACCGACTGCGGTGATATTCGACGGGATACCAAGAAGACCGGTGAGGATTTTCTGTGGAAAGGGATTTTTATTAGTTAAATCTGATATGGTCATCCCAAATGATATCGCTGAGCCATTGGCAAACAAAATCATCGATTGGAGTTTGAACCACGGTATAGATGAAGTTATAATACTGGACGGAATACCTGAAAGAGAAGACAGAGATGAAAAAGAAACGAAGATCTGGGGTGTTCTGAGTTCTCGTGCAGCTGAAAAAGAAGCAAAAGAACTTGATGTTGAGATAATAGAGAGAGGAGCTATATCTGGAATCTCTAGTTCGATGCTTCTTATAGCCCATGAAAAGAATTTGAAAGCTGTAGGTATGCTGGCAGAGGGGAAACAGAAGATACCAGACCCTAGAGCTTCAGCTGCATTATTAGAGAAATTCTCAGACTATAGAAATTTCGACATAGATACGACGACTCTTATCGAAAGTGCAGAGCAATTGGAGGAACAATATCATCAGCTAGTCCAGCAAACAAAACAAGCCCAGGATGATATGGATCACAAATCTGCTCATCCACCATTGTACGGATAAAATGATTCAAGAAAAATCTACAGGATTCTTGATATTTAGGGAAAATGAAAACAAAAAATTTTTGTTATTACATTATCCCGCAGGTCACTGGGACTATCCTAAAGGTCACATAGAAGAAGGAGAAACTGAAATCGAAACAGCTCTTAGGGAACTCAGGGAAGAGACGGGCATACTTGAAAAAGATATAGATATCATGGACGGATTCAGAGAAACCATCGATTATTTTTATCATAAAAGGTACGATATGTCTCACAAACAGGTAGTTTATTTCCTAGGTAGAACCAAAACTAGTGATATCGAAATATCTAAAGAACATCAAGGATATACGTGGTTGGAATATGAAGACGCTATGGAAAGATTGACCTTTAAAAATGCAAAAAATCTTTTGGAGAAAGCTAATGAATACCTAGAAAAAAACGATGAACACAAATCTTAAATATCCACCCTTATCTGAAAAATCGGATTCTATTGGGTGCTCTACATGAAAAAACTGATACGGAAAGGTAAAGTGAAAGAAGTCTATGAAATCGAGGAAGATCAATTGAGTTTCTTTTTTACTGATAATGTGTCAGTTTTCGATAAGATAGTACCCAACGATATACCTAGGAAAGGAGAAACACTCTGTAAAACTTCCACATACTGGTTTGAAAAAGTGGAAGAAGAGTTAGGGATAACAACACACTTTATTGAGATGTCAGAAAAAAACAGTATGGTAGTTAAAAAGATAGATGTGATCTCTGATTATAAAAGGATCGATGAGAGTACTACTAATTATTTAATTCCTTTAGAATTCATCTGCAGATATTTTGTAGCCGGGTCCCTTTATGATAGGATTGAAAATGGCAAAGTAGATTATAATGAATTTGGTTTCGATGAAAGACCGGAATACGGGGAACATTTACCTGAACCTTGCTTTGAAGTCACGACAAAACTTGAAGAATATGATAAGATATTGACGAAAGAGGAGGCTCTTGAAGTCTCAGGATTGACTGAAGACGAGTTCGAAGAGATAAAGAAACTCACATTAAAAATAGATGGATTCATTGAAAACAATGTAGAGAAGAACGGACTTTTACACGTCGATGGTAAAAAGGAATTCGCTATGGATGAGGATAGGAAGATCATGCTCGTCGATACATTTGGCACTGCAGATGAAGATAAGTTCTGGGACATGGAAGAATATAAGGAAGGTAATTTTATCCAGAAAAGTAAAGAATTCGTAAAACAATACTACAGAGATATAGGTTATTATAAAGCAATAATAGAAGCTAGAGAAAAGAACGAGGAAGAACCCAGTATACCGCCGTTGCCTGAAGATATGGTTGAACAAACAAGTGAACTTTATATCGATATGATGGAGAAACTTACTAACGGGGAATACACCTAAAAACATATGAAACTTCCAACACTTTTTAATATACCTTAACTATAGCAGATTAGATATCATGGCAAAAGACTTCATATCAATATTGGATTTTAAAGACAGACTTCAAGAAATACTGCGTATCGGTGGGGAGATAAAGAAGAAATTCAAGAATGGTGAGCCATATCATCCACTTAAAGGCAAAAGTTTAGGGATGATATTTGAAAAACCAAGTACTCGTACTCGTATCTCTTTTGAAGTAGGTATGACACAACTTGGAGGGCATGCACTTTATTTAAGCCCTAAAGATCTTCAAATAGGCCGTGGGGAAACCATCGCGGACACAGCAAAGGTGCTATCCCGGTATGTTGACGGTATAATGTATAGAGCTTTTGAACATGATATGATGGTTGAATTGGCTGAAAACTCTACAATACCGGTCATAAGCGGTCTCGATGATTTAGAACACCCCTGCCAGATTATGGCCGACTTGATGACCATTCGTGAGCATAAAGATGATTTCGATAGAAAAATAGTCTATATTGGAGACGGTAATAACGTCTGCCACTCTTTGTTATTAGGTGCTGCTGTGGTCGGGATGGATATAGTTGCCTGCACACCTGAAGGTTATGAACCCATGGAGAAATATGTAGAGAAGGCTAAAACCATCGGAAAAGAAACTGAAGCTAGTATCGATGTATCTCACGATCCTGCGTCATCTGTAGAAAATGCAGATGTGATCTATACCGATGTTTGGATATCTATGGGTGATGAGGAAGAAAAAGAAGAAAGGATGAACGATTTCAAAGATTATCAGGTCAACGGGTCTTTGGTCGGTAAAGCAAAAGATGATGTTATAATCATGCATTGTTTACCAGCACATCGAGGTGTTGAGATCACAGATGAAGTAATCGATGGTGAGCATTCAGTTGTATTCGATCAAGCTGAAAACAGATTACACGCTCAAAAAGCTATCATGGCCGAACTTATGGGGTAAACCATATGACCGTTAAAAGGATGTTAGATGTGAGTTTCTCCGAAACCATGAGGATATCTAAGCTTGCTACGAGTATGGAGGCCGATGGGAGAGATATCATATCTCTTGCAGTGGGAGAACCAGACTTTAATACACCAGATTTTATAATCGAAGCAGCTTATGAAGCTATGAAAGAAGGTTTCACCCATTACACGACGCCCCAGGGCATACCAGAATTAAGAGAAGTCATCGCTGAGAGAGGTAGAAACTTTAATAATCTAGACTTTAAAAAAGAGAACGTCCTGGTCACACCTACAAAACAGGCGTTGTTCATGTCGATTTTAGCTCATCTAGATGATGGAGCTGAGGCAATAATCACAGATCCTAGTTGGGTTTCCTACGCGCCTATGGTCAAATTTGCAGATGGTATACCTAGAAGGCTTCCTTTGATCGAGGAGGAAGATTATTCACTGGATATAGAAACTTTAAATAAAAAGATCTCTTCGAGAGCTGAACTCATCATCCTGAATACTCCATCTAACCCAACAGGGATGACTATCCCAAAAAAGGATCTGAAAGCCATCGCTGACATCGCTGTAGATAACGACCTTACAGTTGTTAGCGACGAAGTTTATGAAAACCTGATATTTGAAGGAGAACATACATCGATAGGGTCATTCGATGGCATGAGAGAAAGAACTATAACTATAAGCGGATTTTCAAAGTCTTATGCTATGACAGGATGGAGATTGGGGTGGCTTCTAACACATGAAGACCTGCTTGAAAATATAGTTAAGATACAAACACATTCTATCACCTGTGCTACATCATTTGCACAGAAAGCCGGTATCGCAGCCCTGAAAGATGGAGATAAAGCTATAAATGAAATGTTACAGACCTACAAAAAACGCCGTGAGATCATCGTAGATGGCTTGAATGACATAGATGGATTCTACTGCAGAAAACCGAACTCTACATTTTACACTTTCCCTAGATTCGACCTCGATATGGATAGCATGGAATTAGCTCTTCATCTTTTAAAGGAAGCAAAGGTCGCTACCACACCAGGGTCCGCCTTTGGGGATGAAGGTGAGAACCATCTAAGGATGTCCTTCGCTACATCCTCAGAAAATATAAAAGAAGCTTTAGAGAGGATCAAGAAAGTAGTTGAAGATCTTTGAACGAAACTAACAAAATTATTAGATATTTATTAGATCTCTAAATCTCTTCTAACCCCGCTCGAATCTCTTTTAGAGAATCCTCTTTATCCCGTAGAGTCGTTTCTTTCTCGTCTATCTGTTTTTCTCTTTTTTCTAAGGACTTCTCTTTCTTCTCTAGCCTCTCTTCCTTGTCTTTTAGTTCCTCTTCTAGTTCATCTAACCGTTCTTCCCGTTGATCCACCGTTTCTTCTCTACTCTCTACCTCGTCTTCTCTTTGGCCCAAAAATTCTTTTCGTTCCTCTACTTCTTCTTTTTCATCCATTATCTCAGAGAGTTTCTGTTTGATCTTCTCCCCCTTCTCCTCGAGTTCTGATCTCTTATCATCTAGTTCAGCTCTTTCCTGTTCTAGTTCTTCCTCTTTTTCTTGCATCTCTTCGTTCATTTTATTTCTTTGTTCCTCTAAGTCCTCCCGTTCCTTTTCTATTTCGTCCTCTCTTTCATTTAATTTATTCTGAAGTTCCTTTAGTTCTTTTTCTTTCTCTTTGATCTCTTCATGTCTGATATCTAGTTCTTCTTCTTTTTCAGTTATCTCCTCTTCCCTTTCATCTAACCTATTCTCTTTTTTCTGTAAAGCCCCTTTCTTCCCGTTCAAAGATTTTTTCAAATCCTTTACTTCGGTTTCTTTTTCCCTTAACTCTGCTTTACGTCCTTCCAACTCTTTTTCTATCTCTTTTTCTCTTTTTTCGAGTTTTTCATCTCTGTTGTCTAATCTTGTCTTTTTAGTTTCTAACTTTGTTTCAAGATCATCTAGTTTTTCTTCCCTCTCATCTAAATCCTCTTTAGCTCTCATTATCTTATCCGCTCTATCGTCTAAATCATTTTCTCTTTTTGATAGTTCTATATCTCTTTCATTCAATGTTATGGACCTGTCGTCTAGTTTCTCACTTTTTTCATTGAGTTCCTTTTCTCTTTTATCCAATTCCTCCTCGCGACTCTCTAATTCTTCTTCTTTCTGTTCTAACTCCTTTTCTCTATTCCTCAATTCTTTCTTCATGTTCCTTACAGATTCTCGATCAGATTTTAGTCCCTGTTTCAGTTCGTCTATCTTCTCCCTATCCTTTTCGAGTTTCTCTTCTTTTTCCTCGATCCTTTCCTCCCTCATCTCGATCTCATCTTCCTTCAAATCTAGTTCTTTTTTTCTCTTATCGATGCTATCCTTGACTTTATTTAGCTGGCTTTCTTTTTCGTCAAGGTCCTTTTCTTTTTTCTTCAATGATCCTTCAAACTCTTCTAATTCCTGATCTTTATCGTAAACATTCTCTTCTCTCTCTTCTATATCCTCTTCCATCCAATCTAGTCTCTCTTCTTTCTGTTTTAAATCCCTTTCCCAGTTACTCAATTCTTCCTCCATAGTCCCAAGTTTTGATGACCTCGATTTCATATCCTCTTCCCATTCCTCCAATTCCTCTTCTAGATTCCTTAATTCTCTCTCTTTCTCCACAAGTTCCTCTTCCCTGCTTATCTGTTCACTTATCTTCTCTTCCAATTCTTTCCTGGCCTTCATTGCTTTTTTACTTTCATTTTTCATCCTCTGCCAGATGTTCTTTACTTTGTCTCTTCTTTCTTTCAATTTATTGGCTTTATCTTTCAGTTCTTTTTCTTTCTCTTTAAGTTGTTCTGACCTTTGACTTAACGCCCTTTCCTTCTCCCTTAATCTCCTTCTTTTATCCTTTATCTCATCCCTAGCTATCTCTAAGTCTTCTTTTAAACGCCCTTCTCGGATATCTTTTACTTTTTTTTCTGCCCTTTCAACGATATCCTCGCCTTCAGTCATTTGAGAAGGGTGACTAACATCTTCGTAAGTTCCAATTTCACCTATCTGAATATCTATGGAGTCCTCATCTATGGATTCCTCAGGTATATCAAAATCTGCTCTTTCTAGTTCTTTTCTCTCTTCCTCTTTAGTTCTCTTTTTTGATCTCTCTCTCTTACCCCTATCGATTTCCAATTTAAGATTAAGATCCTCTTCTATCTCCACCTCTTCGGTAAAATTAGATAATACATGTTTCAAACTGATAGAAGATGAGCCATACGAATAAGAATGTATCTCAATTAAGCAGTCTGGGTTAGTAGAATCTTGGGAGACCTTACGGATGGACTTTTTTCCGGCAATTTTTTCTTCTCCTTTATGCATCCCGGCTACGATATTCCCATTTTTAAAAAATAGAATACCCTCTCTTCTAGTTTCGCCTTCAGTTAGACCGGATTTTAGATAACCGTCTATCTTTTTATCAATTATAACATCTATCAACTCTTCAAGTATCCCTTCTCCACCGAATTCACTTCGAATAGTTTTACCAGCAGGAATCTGCATAGCTAATTACCTCATCATTAGTATGTAGATATAGGAATTATATTTTTGGGTTGAATACCTTTAAGAAAAATATATTAAGACGAGTCTATGTATATCGATAATAACTGTTCGATGATGAAAAATAAATGATGAACTTGAGGTGATGATTAGCCCTATGAGTACTGAGAACAGTATCAAATTAAAAACTTATGGAATGGGTTTTAAGTGGGCGAGTAGGTATTGTGATCTAAGTAGCTAGTTCTAGTTTATATCTGATTCCTAGACAATTCTAGAGACCAGTTCGCCCACTTATTGTCTTTTTCTAATCCTTTTCTTTTTAACATTTTTATCACCTTGTTTGGACGGTAGTAGTTTAAAGTAACGTTATACTTAATTACTAACGTTTCGATACCGTCTTATTGTGTATATAGTCTATTAAAGGGGGTAATATTTAAATATTTCGGATATATTGTATCGATTAGATAAGTTCTAAAGGTGTCGATATGGCCGATGATTTAAAACCCACTGTTAATCAAATAAAAGTTTTATCAAATGCTTCTAGATTACAAGTGATGGCACTTCTTTTGGAAAAGGAAAGAACTATAAGTGAATTAGCGAAGAAACTTGACCTTACACCACAAACGGTCCATCACCATGTACATAAGCTTCTAGACTCTGGTTTAATACATATAAGCAGGGAAGAAACTCACGGTAATTTAGTGTCTAGATATTACGCCGTAGAAGAGGAGTGGCTAGATTCTTATGAGGTATGGGACGACCTTGAATTGGATGAGAAGAAAAATTATAAGCTAGCTGCATTAGGTACGGTTAAGGGTATGGTAAACAAAGGTATAAGATATATACAAAATTGTAAAAGGATAGATTACGAAGTCGGATGGGTCGCTACAGAAACCATACCTTTTTCAAAAGAAGCTATAGACGAACTACGGGAGATATTTAAGGAAACCCGTGAAAAACTCCGAGAAATAGAAAAGAAGGAAGGCGGGGACGATGAAGAACTTACAGTATTGATGACAACTTTACCCGGTTAGCCAAAAGATTTATTGCAGAATCGGTAAATCCCTAACCATGCCTGTAAATCTGTACTTTATTGGAACGGCTGGCTCTGGAAAGACAACATTGACGAGAGAATTTAAATTATGGATGGATAGACAAGGATATAAATCTGTAGTAATCAATCTCGATCCAGGTGCAGAAAGATTGCCTTATGAAGTGGATATTGATATAAGAGATTGGGTATCCATAAAAGAGGTTATGGAAGAACACGATCTAGGTCCTAATGGGGCACAGATAGCGTGTGCTGACATGATTGCCATGAATGCTCTAGAAATCAAAAATGTGATGGATGAATATGATTGCCATTACTTTCTCATTGATACTCCAGGCCAGATGGAATTGTTCACCTTTAGACAGTCTAGCAGGGAGATGGTTAGAACCTTAGGGGATAGGTCATTTATAACATTCTTATTCGATCCGGTATTATCCAAACAACCTACTGGTTTCGTATCATTGCTTTTACTCGCTGGAAGTTCCCAATTCAGATTTGACGTACCATTCTTCCCAATAATATCTAAAGCAGACATGTTATCAAAAGAAGATATTGAGATGATACAGGAATGGGGTAAAAATCACTGGGAACTAGACACTGCTCTTAGAGAAGAGGGGACTTCTGAAACACAAGTAGCTCTTGAGCTAATAAAGAGTATTCAGAATCTAGGTCTCCAGAGAGAGATTCCAGCTATATCCTCAGCTGAACCTTCCGGATTGGAGGAAATTTATACTGCCGTCCAAAATTCGCTCTTTGGAGGAGAGGATCTAGAAACTTAGTAATTTAGTAATTGACCCTATCCTGAGAATCTCCAATATCTATACCACCATATGTCTTCATATGGTCCATATACTCCTCTTTGCTTTCACAATTATCTTTACCCGCACAGTAAAACCTATTATACTTTTCACAGTAAATGCCACATTGAGTATTTTGGCATCTATGCTCTTGATTGTTGTTCATATTCTCAGATAGTGCGTTTTCAATCTCCTCAATAGCGTTATCATCACCGATATAAACACAATTTCCTTCTCCGACACAATCCAAAGATAGATTTTTTGGATGTGCGCATTTCCCATCACTATATTCGTATTTGCACATCAAGGCATCCCATCCTTAATTTCTTACAAAATTAGATTGATCTACAAATATTTAAGTCTTTTTGGTTGAGTTTAATCAAGGACGAAAATTCTATCGATCTTTAAGTATTCACCCATAAGTTTTTATCAACTTTCGACTTTTGGTATCGTGCTCAACAGGGTTACGAGGACAACGCTTTTATACAACTTGTTGTTTAGCACAAAACCGAATTGCTCCAATCCAAATATAAATGGAGGAAGTATCTTGGCAGATGAAGAATACGATGAGGATTTCCAATACATAGTCCGATTGATGAATACCGACATAGATGGAGAGAAACCTGTATTATACGCCTTAAGGCAGATCAAAGGTGTAGGTACCAGGGTAGCCGAAACTATAGTCAAATCTAGCGATATCGATCCAATGATCAAGATCGGTAAGTTAGATGAAAATGAATTAGAAAAGTTAAAAACCCATATCCATGATTTTTCTGAAGAAGTTCCGGACTGGATAAAAAATAGGAAAAGAGATCCAGTAACCGGAAAGAATGATCATCTATTTGGGGCTACCCTAGATAATGCTCATAGGGAAGACATTAACAGGATGAAGAAGATCAGTAGTTATAAAGGTATTCGCCATGAAACTGGACAAAAGGTTAGAGGACAGAGAACAAAGTCGAATGGTAGAACGGGTATGGAATTAGGTGTCCAGAAGAAGAAGATAACTAGACAAGCTGAAGCAGAGTGATAAATATGGGAGACCCAAAACATAGCAGAAAAAATTTCAAGAATCCACCACACCCATGGCAGCATGATCGAATTCAGGAAGAAAATGAATATTTGAAATATTACGGATTAAAAAATAAAAAAGAATTCTGGAAGGTCAGGTCATCTCTGAAAAATATCAGAGGTCAAGCTAGAAATTTACAAGCTCGATTGAGATACGGTGACAAACAAGCAAGTATGGAAAAAGAAAATCTTATCGAGAAGTTAAGAAGTAAAGGTTATTTGAAAGGGGATGAGAGTACTCTCAACGAAATCCTAAATTTGACCGTTGAGAATCTATTAAATAGAAGATTGCAGAGTGTAGTCTATCATAAAGGATTGGCACATTCTCCAAAACAGGCTAGACAATTCATAACCCATGGTCATATCAAAGTTAACGGTAGGAAAGTAACCATTCCCAGTTATAAAGTAAATAGAGAAGAAGAATCAACCGTAGAGTACAATGAATCGTCCCCTCTTTCTGATGAATTACATCCTGAAAGAAGAGAAGAAGAGACTAGTCCTATGACCATACCCGAACAGATGAAAAAAGAGAAAGAAAAGCAGAAATATCGTAATAGGAGGCGATGAATATGGGAAAATGGGGTGTCGCGCACGTTTATGCATCTTACAACAACGTTTTGATAACCATCACCGATATAACCGGTGCGGAAACTATTTCAAAATTTTCTGGAGGAATGGTCGTTCGACAGGATAAAGACCAATCTTCACCCTACGCCGCGATGGAAGCTGCTAGGAAGGCCGTAGAAGAGGCGAAAGAAAAAGGTATTTCGAAATTACATGTAAAAGTGAGAGCTCCAGGCGGTAGTAAATCTCATTCTCCTGGGCCCGGATCCCAGGCTGCAATTAGAGCTTTTGCCCGTGCTGGGGTAAAGATAGGAAATATCGAAGACGTAACTCCTATACCTCACGACACAACAAAGCCAAAAGGTGGAAGGAGAGGGCGTCGTGTATAAAGTAAGTGGATAAGATGAAGATAGAAGGTAAACAAATAGAAGACAGGAAGGCTGAAATCGTTATTGGCGATGCAAATCCTCCCTTAGTTAACTCACTAAGGAGAACTTTGATTGCCGATGTCCCAAAATTAGCTATAGAGGATGTAGAATTCCACCTTGGTTCAATAGGCAGCGAGGACGAAGAAAAAGAGTATGAAAGTAATACCCCCTTATTTGATGAGATAATCGCTCATAGACTTGGCATGATCCCTATCCCCACTGACTTAGACTTATTCAATTTTAGAGACGAATGTCCTGAATGTGATGGGGAAGGATGTCCGAACTGTACTATAATTTATAGTCTAAGTAAAAAGGGTCCCTGTACAGTTTATTCTGGAGACTTGAACCCTGTAGGAGAAACGGATCTAAGAGTGGTCGATGACTTGATCCCGTTAGTCAAATTGGAAGATGACCAAGCAATATTGTTATATGCTACTGCTGAACTAGGAACAGCTAAAGAACATGCAAAATGGCAGCCCACGAGTGGAGTAGGGTATAAATACTATCCTGATATAAATTTCGATGAGGAAAAGTGTGACAGTTGTGGAGATTGTGTGGAAGCATGTCCATTGGACATATTGGGTATGGATGATGGAGATATAGAAGTGAAAGACATCGAAGCTTGTACACTATGCAAGTCATGTGTAGATATATGTGATATTGGAGCTATAAACGTGGAAGGTTTGGAAGACAAATTAATACTCAGATACGAAACTGATGGAGCTTTGACTGCTGAAGAGGTATTGAATAGATCATTACATATATTAGACGAAAAATTTGACGACCTTATAGGTATGATCGATGAATTATAGATTGTGATGCCTATTTATTGAGAATGAACTCAAGTAAAAATTAGTTTGTACGATTCCAAAACCCTCAATTTTATATATATTGTTTATTTACTCCATGTAACACTTACTGCGAGGGTAGCCAAGCATGGCCAACGGCGCAGCGTTGAGGGCGCTGTCCTACAGAGGTCCGAGGGTTCAAATCCCTTCCCTCGCATTTTCATATATCTAGACGATTGAAGAATAGGAGAATTAGAGAGAATTCTTGTATACAAATTAGCATTAGTTTCTCCTTTACCTGAATATACAATTCCATTTATCTTTTACTTCTAACAGCCTGTCTAAGCCGATCCTAACCCTCGTTTTCATCACACATGCAGTTTTCTAAAAGGGAAGGGGTTAGGTATATCTCGATACGGAATGAAGAGCCTCTTTACTAGATAGACTAGAAATCGGTTTAATGGACTCTTCTTCCCTACCAATCCGCATCAGATACATCTCAAACTCCCCCTATAGTCCGACTCACAGAACCAGAAGTGAAGAACGAAGTCGGGTGAAGGGTATAGCTCACGGTAGGGGTACTCTAAGATTTAATTCTCATGAGTCGAGCTATATGCTTAACATGAAAAAGTAGAAGTTAATTAAGAGATATGAAAGATGTGGTTAGTATCGAAGGTGATAACAAAATTCCAGAAGATTGTGTGGATCGATGTGGTGAACTTTATAAAGATGGATGGTCCATGGAGAAGATAGCGAAGGAGTTCGACGTGGGTGTCGGTACCGTATCAAGGAGATTTAGGATAAAAGGTGTTCAAATAAAGGATCATAGAGGGGTTCCTGATGAAACCGTCGATGAATGGGGTGAACTGTACGAGAACGGTGTTTTACAGGCAGAAATTGCTAAAATCTATGGTGTCACGCAAGCTACAGTGTCTTACAGGTTGAATAAGAGGAGTTAAGCAAAAATACTTTATATCAATTCTATTTAACGGTTCTGGTTCCTATATCTGTTTTAAAATTCGCAGATCAGGGAAGTGTATATGTTAAGGTGATGATATGAAACGAAAAGGAATTACTACGATATGTTTGACGATAATACTGATGGCTAGTATATTTGTGGGCGTTTTAGAACCAACAAAGGGGAGCGAAAATGATCCTATAGAAATCTATGATTGGCACGACCTTGATGAGGTGAGAAGTTGGGATAACTTGAATGCTAATTACGTTTTGATGAATGATCTAGATAAAAATACCGACGGTTACAATGAATTGGTAGATACTGAAAATGGTTGGAATCCGTTAGCTTATTCTTATAAAGCTTTTCAGGGGACTTTTGATGGGCAAGGAAATGAAATCAAAAATCTCTATATCAATAGAAGCGGTGAAAATCCCACCGGGGAAGACGATGATGGTCTGTTCAGAAGATCTAAAGGGATAATAAAAAACATCGGTCTTGTAGATGTGAACGTGACAGGGGATAAACATGTAGGCGGACTCGTAGGAAAGATTACCGGTGGTACATTGTCTAACACATATGTTACAGGAAACGTGAGGGGAGAAAAGAGTGTGGGTGGACTTGTTGGATGGAACACAAGAGGAAATATCAGCCATTCTCATGTAGCAGTAGAAGTGAACGGATATGCAGATGGAGAAAATATAGGTGGACTCGTAGGAAGGAACGGTGGTTTGGTTTCGAACTCTTATGCCACAGGAGACGTGAGTGGGTATCAATACGTAAGTGGACTTGCAGGCCAGAACAACGATTTAATTTCAAACTCTTATGCAACCGGTAACATAAGTGGAGAAAATTTGGTAGGCGGGCTTGTCGGAAAACATCTTTACGGAAACATCACGAACACATATGCTACAGGAGATGTGAATGGGAGTAAAAATGTGGGTGGACTGATTGGGACACTCATAACTCCGGTTAGTTCTGGACCTTCCAACAATGTCTCAAACTCGTACTCAACTGGAAAGGTTAGCGGAAATGTGAATGTGTGTGGGCTAATAGCAAGTGGGGGAAATCAAAGAGTTTTAAACTGTTTCTGGAACACAGAAACTTCAGGAATCAATGAGAGTGAATGCGAATTGGCATGCGGTACAGGAAAAACCACTGAAGAGATGAAAGACGTGGCCACTTTTACTGATAATTCAACCGAAGAACTCAAAGAACCGTGGGATTTCGTTGACAATCCCAACGATGATGAAGGAGAAGATGATTTGTGGGATATAGATGAGAACACCAATGATGGTTATCCATTTTTGACACAGAAAGAAGAAAACACATTCCAGCTCGTCATAAATATAGAAGGGGAAGGTACTGTAGAAGTTGATGGAGAAGAAGTGGAAGATGGAGAGGAACAGGAATACGTAGAGTACACCGAATTGACTTTGGAAGCCGTCGGAGATGATAGCTGGGAATTCGATGAATGGACTGGAACAGATGAAACGGGAAAAGAGATAACCATCACTATGGATGAATATGCTGAAATAACAGCCGTATTTGAAGAAGTTGGAGAAGACGATGATGAAAACGGTAAAGACGAAGGTGTCGGTATTCCAGGATTCTCACTTCTACTTCTATTAACGGCTGCGATAGTCGCTGTAGCGTTATACGATAAAAATGGTAAGAAGTGAATAGATGTTCAGGTCCAATAATAGCCTCGAGAGATGAAAAACCATTTCACCCTTCTTTTTCCTTATCAATAGGATGAGTGAATTTAGGATTTATCACACAGAAATAATCTGAACTGCAGTTTTGTATACAAATAAGCGTGAGTTTCCCTTCCCTCGCATTTTCATATATCTAGAACGGGGTGGAAGATATTGAAAATCGAAGGAACACTCTGTGTTCTTGTAGATCCTGAGGGCTGTGCCCGAGTGAAAGACGAAGCCTTCTTTTTTGGAAAAAACTGCATTGAAAACTTGCGGTACTACAAATGATAGCCATTATAGAAATTTTTTCTAAAGAAGTGTTTAGTATTGAGCATACTTTCTACCCCTTCTAGGATAAGAAGAAGTTAGATTAAGTCAAAATAGCCCACACACCCACGGCTGAAGGCCGTGGGCATGCTCACTCCGTTCGGTGTGGGCTAAATTGCTAGTACATTTCTACATTGAGAAATCAGTTAGATCAGTCTGTGATTCGTCAATAGACTTTGTTTGACTACTTACCTTCAAATGCTTAACATACGGGTCTTCTGAACAGATATCTCCAGAGCTGCCACCGTTTCGATAATATTTCTTTCTTTTCTCTTTATCCTGCGAAACATTGATGTAAAATTTAACAGCCTCATCGGTTGTACTACCTACTGAACGATAGAAATAACCTCTTGACCAGAAATTGCCTCCCCAAAAACGTGGTTCGCCAGGTTTACACTCCTTCAACCAACGAAATTGATCGAACATTTCATGAGCAGAAATTCCCTTGAATTTCTGTACTACACTTGAAACAGAACTAGTTGGTCCGATTCCAACAAACAGATGTACATGGTCATCCATTATTTCCAACGCTCTAATTTCAAAACCATATTGTTCTGAAATCATTCTAAATTTTGTTTCACAAAATTTTCTCAACGGTTCATAGTAACCAAAAATCGGATGGCTGTATTTCGGCCTAAAAACTATATGATAGCTTGCTTCTCCTACGTTATGGGATTTGTGTTGTAATTCCATTTTTTTCACATCCTGCGGGCGCTGTTCACTCGGCGCCTTCAGGTGTGAAATCTATGTTATGAACTTAGCTATACAAATAATCTTTGGAGCGCGCGAAAAATTTGAGATTCTACGTGTGATATTCCTATCCCACAGCTAGAAGCTGTGGGTATTTGACCTCCCTACGGTCGGTCTATTGTAATAAACATTCGTGGGTTATTTTATCTTCTTAGTGTGTTTCTCTGTAGAATAGTAGACTCCGCTTTTATGTCCTAGCATGTTTATTGCTTCTTCTAGATTATCACCAGGAATATAATATCTCCCTTTATTCTTTTCCTTTTCTACCATCTCTACCTCAGAAACCAGCTCTTTTACTTTATGATAATCTATCTGCAAGATCTTTGAAAGATCTCTAATACCGATCCCCATCTCATGGTCTTTGATCAGATTCAATGCTCTAGCAGCTCTTCTATATAAAAGGTAAATAACGAGCTTTTTCTTGTTGCTTAAATCGTAGAATTCTTCCAGAAAAACAGGTTCCCCTGTAGATTTATCTATGCCTATATAGTTTTTTAAGGCTAAGAACAGCCTTAACCTATCGACTTCGTCCTTTTCGACGTATAGATTGGTTAGAGGATCTTCTTTAGATATCATATCATATAGTAATTTTAAAGATGAGATTTAAACCTTTTCGATATATACAAAAATATATCTGTTGACTTTTGAGAAAAGACTGTTTAGAAAACTATTTTAACGCTCATCATGTAGTAAATTTTATGCAGAGAAAAGTTAGATTTTCAGACGAATCAGGTAATGTGATGATCGGAGATTGGAAGGATCATGGTATCGAATCCGGTAATCTGATATACGATCCAAGTGAAGTTAATATACTGCCTCCCTCGAAACCAACCAAGATGATATGTGTAGGCAGGAACTACATAAAACATGCCGAAGAGATGAACAATGAGTTACCAGAAAAACCACTTTTGTTCATAAAGACACCGAACTGTATAGTTGGTCATGAAGATACTATTGAACTTTTAGAGGGAAAAGAGAGAGTGGACTATGAGGCTGAATTAGCAGTGGTAATCGGAAGACAGTGTAAGTTTGTTAAGAAGGGGAATGCTCTTGATGTAGTTGAAGGATACTCGTGTATGATCGACGTTACTAATAGGGATGATCAAATGTGGGAGAAAAATTGGGTAAGAGGTAAGGCATTCGATGATTCAGCGCCTGTTGGACCAGTGATTGTTCCATATAACTCTACTTGCGAGGATGCAGGTATTCAATTAAGATTGAACGATGAGATCAAACAGGATTCTACCATCGATAATATGTATTTCTCCGTTCCTGAACTCATAGAGGAAATCACTAAGTATATGACTTTAGAAAGAGGTGACATCATCGCTACAGGTACACCAGAAGGGGTCGGACCGCTACAAGATGGAGATACCGTTGAGGTGGAGATAGAAGGTATCGGAACACTTAGGAATCATTTTAGAAAACCTTAACAGGTAAGATGAAAGGCTCCAGCTATTCTTTCATCATTCTTTAATTTCTCGTTATACTCCTTGCAGGCTTTCTTAGTCGGATAAGATTCCATTCTGAAATCGACTTTAGATTCTATGGATTGGGGAATACTCAATCTCCCTGCACTACCTGTTCCGATTATCAATAGATCCGGTTCAAAGTCTATGATTTCTTGTATATCTCCTATCGATAGGTGGTGGCCTTTTTCTCTCCACCATCCTTCCTTTACTTCTTCACCAAATAATATCACATCGTCTGTGTAAACCTTATCATTGATCTTTATCTTTCCAAATTTATAGTCCTCTATCAGCTTTCGGTTTTTAGTCATACCTATCTGATTATATTACTAGAAACTTTAAAGATTTACCCTCTATGAACCATTAAAGATGCGTCTATCGATAATCTTTTATGTAACTTATTTATACCACAATATAGGGATAAAATGAGCAAAATAACTTTCAGCATCATAAAAGCAGATGTAGGCGGCCATCCTGGCCATGCCAAAGTCCATCCAGAACTGGAAAAAGTAGCTAATGAAAACCTCGAGAAAAGTGATTTTCTAATGGATTTCCACGTTACACATTGTGGGGACGACCTAGAGCTGATAATGACACATGAAGAGGGAGAAGATTCGGAGGATATCCATTCATTAGCGTGGGACACATTCCAAAAAGCAACGGAAAAGGCTAAAGAATTAGGCCTTTATGGAGCCGGTCAGGATCTTTTATCGGACGCATTTTCGGGTAATGTCAAAGGTATGGGACCAGGAATCGCAGAGATAGAATTCACACCGAGGAAAGCAGAACCTATAGTAGCGTTTTTGATGGATAAAACAGAACCTGGAGCCTTCAATTTACCGATATTCAAGATGTTCGCAGATCCGTTCAACACAGCTGGTTTAGTTATAGACCCATCGATTCATAGTGGTTTTGTATTTGAGATATGGGATATCAAGGAGAATAAAAAGATAATGATGGAAACACCTGAGGAAATCTATGATATATTAGCTCTGATAGGGGCAAAGGGAAGATTTGTTATAAAGAGAGTTTACCCAAAAGAAGGAAAACTTCCAGGGGATGAACCAGTAGCAGCCATCAGTACAGAAAAATTATATCAGATAGCCGGTGAGTACGTTGGAAAAGACGATCCTGTAGCGGTCGTAAGAGCTCAATCGGGACTTCCAGCACTCGGAGAAGTTTTAGAACCCTTCGCACATCCTTTCTTAGTTTCGGGTTGGATGAGAGGTAGCCATAACGGACCTATAATGCCAGTTGGAGTAAAAGACGCTATGTGCACACGCTTCGATGGACCACCTAGGGCAGTAGCACTTGGTTTTCAATTGAAAGATGGGAACTTAACTGAACCTGGTGATCTATTCGATGACCCAGCATTTGATCCCGCCAGAGAAAAATCTGCTAACATCGCGGATTATATGCGAAAACACGGTCCTTTTGAACCACATAGGTTGCCCATGGAAGATATGGAGTACACCACACTCCCAGCAGTTATGGAACAACTGGAAGAACGGTTCGAAGATGTGGACTAAAAACCTTTCTTTTCCCTTTTTTGTTTTTCACTTATTTTACTTTTTCTCTGTCTATAAACTAGATAACGACATCTTCTCGAATATGATATCATATTGATTTTCTACTGATCTGATTTCCTTATTTGTTATACAATGGTTCTTCAATTTCTCTTTAGAAGGTTCTAATACACTATCTGACCTTTTCCACCCCATAAATTGCAGAAATTGTCTCACGTTAGAATCTATGAGGACTGCGACATTTTCCGTATCCTCCTTGATCCCCATTTTTTTCAAAGCACCCTTTATCTGTCTTTCACCTGATGACCATAATAATGTTTCAATCTCTAAAGTTTCAGCACTGTTCGTATTGTTATTAAAACATCTTAGTGATTTATCATAGGCCCATAATAGATGCATCTTCCCGAGTACCATATTCGCATCGAATACCTGGAGGAAAACGTCTTGTTTTTTTCTATATTCTTCTACTTTGTCCAAAATTTGATCTAGATCTTCAGACGGATCGATTTCGCATCCTAATATTTTAGGCCTTTTTTTTATCAAGCGATCACTTTTCCAAAGTAAGATTTACTATGTATAAATGTTTTTACAAAAAAATTTTTTATAAGAAATACGGTAAATATACGATTTGAACCATTCGAGCCTATCAAGTTTATAGTGATTTCACAAATTTTTACAAAACAAGAAGCTCCATCTAGTATATTATATAACACTATGGATTATTTAGAAATAATCAGATAACCCTAAAGGTTTGGCACCCTCAACCATTCAAAATTTATTTATATTTGCAATCCATAGACGTTTTTAGGAAGTGAGTGGAAATATGAATAAAAAAAAGAAGAAATTAACCGCTGTTTTTTGTATGGCTGTACTGATTATGTCAGTACTAACAGTGGGGATATCTAGCTCATTAGATTATTCGGACGAAGAATCCGAAACGGATGAGGATATCCTACTGGTGACCATTGATGAAAACAGTGACGAAGATAAACTACAAGGTATGGAAATACTTCACAGATACGATGATTTTGCATTAGTACGTGGAGATGGAAATACTGTGGAACAATTAGAGAACGACGGATTGCGAGTAAATACGTTACCCTCGAGAACTAATATCCACGTAGGTGGACAAGAGTTCGATTTTACAGAACGTAAAACTGATGTTTCTGAGGATCTAACGATAGAAGATTATGAATCCGGTGAGAAAGGTCTATACATAGTACATATGCTTGGGCCAATAGCCTCAGAGTGGGTTAATCAGATAGAAGATATGGACGTAGATGTGATGAACTATGTTCATAACTACGCTTACAGAGTACGTATGACTCCGGAACAGGCAGAAGAAGTCTCAGAACTTGGTTTCGTTGATTGGGTCGGTATTTACCATCCAGAATATAAACTACAATCCGATCTAGAACCGGGTATGGTTGAGATAGGCCTTGTATCTGGAGCAGGATACGAAACTGTCGAACAGATCGGGGAAATCGCTGGTGTAGATATATCGATTAACAATGAAGTCAGTGCCGAATCGGAAGCTAATAATGAATTTGAATCATATAAACAATCGGTACTTAGAGAAAAGAAAGAGAAAGAAAACGATGAAAACATTCCAAAATTCTCCTACGTTGAGCTAAGGAACGGAGAGTCCAAAGTTACAATCGAAGTAAACTCTGAAGAAGATTTATATGAAATCGCAAGACTAAACGACGTTTACTATCTCAATGAACATGCCGGAGTAGAATTACATGACGAGATGGCTACTCAGACCATCGGTGGTGGTCTATGGTTCTTCGACGATGGACCTGAAGCAGACGGTGACTGGTGGGAAGGCGATCCATGGTACCCTTACAGAGAGCGAGGGGAATATGGTTCTTACATGAACCAGATAGACTACACCGGTGATGGAGTAACTATAGGTGTGGCCGATACAGGAATATATGCTGACCACGATGACTTCCAAGATAGAGTCATAGGAGGTCATGATTTTACTCCTGATGATGACCCCTTCTTAGACGGCGTAGGCCACGGTACACACTGTACAGGTTCTGCAGCTGGAGATACATATCATGGAACAGGAGAAATATTATATCCCGATGTACCTGAAATGCTAGACTATTATTTGGGACAGGGTTCAGCACCGGATGCAGAACTCTTCTCAGCAAAGATATTTGATGCTGCTGGAACTGGTCACGTACCTTCTCCGGTTACTCCGATATTTACAGTGGCAAATGAAAATGGTGCATATGTTCATTCCAATTCTTGGGGATCTACGGCAGGTCACGGAGAATATACATACAGTTCCCCAGAGTTCGATGCTGCTGTAAGAGACTCGAACCCAGATACCGATCATAACGAGCCTATGGTTATAACAGGCTCAGCCGGTAACGATGGTGAAATGGGTACACCACCACCAGCGACTGCAAAGAATGTGATAGTAGTCGGAGCAACACAACCATTCGATCCAGTCCTTGGTAATGAGAATCCAGAGTATATGGCCGGATTCAGTTCACGTGGGTTTACAGATGATAATCGTGTAAAACCTGACGTCGTTGCTCCCGGAAATAATATCTACTCAACGATGCCTGATGGTGGATATGGTGTAATGGGCGGTACTTCCATGTCAAATCCGGCTGTAGCAGGTGCTGCAGCAGTGACCGTAGAGTGGTACGAAGATACCTATGGTTATACTCCAAGCCCAGCTATGGTAAGATCACTGTTGATCAATACCGCGAACCCTATCGATGGAGATACACGCGGTCCTATACCAAACGAGGACGAAGGATGGGGTATGGTCGACATATCAAAATTGCAACGTCCAGACCCGACCTCGATTTACACTGTCGATCAAGAAGATATGTTCACTACTAGTGGTATGGTTCACGATTATGAGATAGAACATGAGGACCCTGAAGAACCATTAAAGGTTACCCTCGGATGGACTGATAAAGAAGCACCAGTTGATACTGGTAGCGACCCCGCACTCTTAAATGATCTCAATCTAGAGATAGAATCACCAGGGGGGCACATCTATAGAGGTAATGCCCTAGAAGACGGTTGGTCTCAATCCAATGAAGATGCTATGGAAACATTCGACAGAACTGGAGACGGTTGGGACGACACCAATAATGTAGAAAACGTGTACATACCTGCCGACGAGGTCGAAGAAGGTATTTATACTGTCAAAGTTGAAGGTAGAAACATAGTTGAAGACGCTATAGGGATTGGTGGACCTAGCCAGGACTTTGCACTTACTGCTTACAACGCCCAAGAAGGAGAAATAGTAGATGAACCGCCAACTGTAGAACTTGATCGTCCTGAAGGAGGCGATGTCTGGCAAGCCCGCACAGAAGAAGATATAGAATGGACTGCAACACCAGGTGATAACGATCTTGATAGAGTCAACATTTTCTATTCTGACGATGGATGGGTAACACAGAATCTTATCGCTGATGGACTAGATCCTGACGTTGGTAGTTACACCTGGACTTTACCAAACATCGATTCCACAGAGGTTCAAGTAAGAGCTGTTGTGGTTGACGTTGAAGGGAACAGTGGAGAAGAGTACTCTGGTGATTTCACTATCGAAGGAATTCCACCTGAACCACCTGAGAATTTGTTAGTAGAATACGATAATATAAGTGTTGAAGAAGTCTTCTACGATGATGTTGAAGGTGGTGATTTAGGATATACTACAGGTAGCACTGGTGCAACTAATCTATGGGATATCAGGGACCATGGAAGTACATCAGGTGTCAACTCATGGGACTGGGGCGATGCAGGATACGAGAAGGTAGGAGAACACAGCTGGTTGACATCACCTGAGATGAATATACCAGCAGATGCAGTGAGTGCTGAACTTACATTCCAGCACTGGAGAGATATCGCTGATACTTGGGATGGAGTAAACATCAAGGTATCTACAGACGGAACGAACTGGGAACTTATCGAAGATCCTGACCCAGGATATGATTATGAAATTGAAACTGGATGGGGTAACCCGATCGAGGGGCAGCCCGCATGGGGCGGTTCAGTAGGTTGGGAAGAAGTAACTGTTGACCTCAGTGAATATTCTGGAGAAACAATCCAGATCAGATGGGACGCCGGTGTTGAATCTTTCACCGGTGGTGCAGAAGGCTGGCGTATCGATGATATAGAAGTTACAGCTGATGTACAGCAGGCAGACCCGGTCAGTAACAGGTTACGATGGTACTCAAGTCCCGACGAGGAGATAGACGAAGTCAGCCACTACAATATATACAGAAATGATAGTAGCGATATGGATGAGGCTGAACATATAGCAACAATAGACGCAGATGGTTCAGAAAAATACAGTTATCTCGATTATGGAACCGCAGGAGATCCCTGGAATTGGTACGTAGTTAGAGCAGTAGGAACTAACGAACTCGAAGAGGATAATGAAGATTCAAAACCAGAACCAGGTGCCCCTGGTGTAAAACCAGAGATAGCTATCGATGTACCAAATAGTGGCACAACTTGGAACGCATACGATGAAGAATTGATAGAATGGACAACCACAGAAGGAGATGAAGCCATCGATTATATTGATTACTTAGAATATTCGGATGATGGTGGAAATACTTGGACACAGATAGACGAAATCCTTGAGGACACTGGCGAGTACGATTGGACCGTACCTAACTGGCCCAGCGAAGAAGCTATGATCAGAGCACGAGTTGTGGACGAAGATGGACATTGGAATGAAAGTACAAGCGAAGAGTTTGAGATAGTCGGAGAGTCACCCGATCCTGCAGAAAACCTAGATGTCCAGCACGTTGATGCTACGGAAGATTGGCACTGGATGTACCCAGATGACCATCGAGCTGACGTTGATAATGGCATAGGTCTCACAGGACCCGGTGTTTGGTATGGTGCGATAAGGACAGAACTCCCTGAAGGAGAACTCACGGATTTAGCTTATTACGATTTACAGGAAGCTAACTATGTGAAAGGACAAGTTTACACTGATGGTGGCGATCAACCTGGAGACCTTATAGCAGAAACAGGAGAAGTGACCGATCTTGGAAACGACGAATGGCTTGAGATCCCTATCGACGGTACTGTCAACATAGATGAAGGAACCTATTGGATAGTACTAGAAATTGATGATATCGGTGATGGTTATTCGCCATTTGGTACCATTGATCCATATGTAGAAGACGGTGGATGGTTAAGTTTGGACGGAGATTCATGGGAACATACGGCAGATTATGGACTTGATGCAACTTGGACACTGGAAGCCCATGTTAAGGAATTCGACGAAACAGGTAATAACGATAATATGATCACATGGGAATCTAGTCCACATGATCCGTTCGATGATCCAAAAGAGGTAACACACTACAATATCTATAGAGCTGAAACAGATTGGGAAAGTCCCGTGCTTATCGATACAGTTGAAGCAGAAGGTTTGGAGGAGTACCAGTATTTTGATTATGATGCAGGTATGCCTGATGATACATTCTGGTGGTATAATGTTACCGCGGTAGCTCGCAACGGTATGGAAACAGACCATGTAGAAGCTGTCCAAGAACCTATACCACCCGAGATAACCATAACTTCTCCAACAGCAGGAGATGAATGGGAATTCGGAGATACCGAAACGATCACATGGGATACAACGGCACATGACCATGATATACACGAAGTCGATCTGTTCTACAGTCTTGATGGAGGAGCTACCATCCACGATCAAATTGCAGAGGGAATCGATTACGCTGAAGGTGAATACGATTGGGAGATACCGGATGTTTACAGTGAGGAAGCTCATATCATAGGTCGGGTATATGACGTCGAAGGTAATTGGAGAGATAATGCAAGTGAAGAGTTCACTATAATAGGTGAGCCACCTTTACCACCTGAAAATCCATTAGTCGAACATTATGGCACTCAAACGATTTTCTACGATGACGTTTCATCAGATCTAGGATACACCACAGGCAGCAGTGGAGGAGAGAATACCTGGGATATCAGAGACCACGATGCTTTTGTAGGAACACAATCATGGGACTGGGGCGATGCAGGATACGATAAAGCTGGTGAAGTGAGCTGGTTGATATCACCTGAGATCGATATACCAGTAGATGCAGTGAGTGCTGAACTTACATTCCAGCACTGGAGAGATATCGCTGATACTTGGGATGGAGTAAACATCAAGGTATCTACAGACGGAACGAACTGGGAACTTATCGAGGATCCTGATCCAGGATATGATCATGTAATTGGCACAGGATTTGGTAACCCGATCGAGGGACAGCCCGCATGGGGCGGTTCAGTAGGTTGGGAAGAAGTAACTGTTGACCTCAGTGATTATGCTGGAGAAACAATATATCTCCGTTGGGACGCCGGTGTTGAAGATTGGTACGGTGGTGCAGAAGGCTGGCGTATCGATAATATTACTGTCACTGGAGACATGCCTTTGGAAAACGGTGATGATAATTTTGTCCGATGGCATGCAAGTCCCGATGAAGAACTCGGAGAGATAGATCATTACAATATATACAGAAATGAAACCAGAGATATGGATGAAGCAGATCATATAGCAACTATAGACGCGGATGGTTCAGATACGTACGATTATATGGATGAAGGTAGAGGCGAAGCAGACGGTACATACTGGTGGTACGTGGTAAGAGCAGTTGATGAATTCGGACAAGAAGAGATGAACGAAGATGCAGTGCAGGAACCAGGAGATGCTGTTGAAGAACCAGATATCACTATCGATCAACCGGATGCCGGAACAACCTGGAACGCATACGATGAAGAATTCATACAATGGACAACTACGGAAGGTGACCGACCGATAGACTATATCGATCGACTCTGGTACAGTATAGACGGCGGAGCGAACTGGATGGAAATCGATGAAATACTTGACGATGATGGAGAAGAAGCATGGAACGTAACTAACTGGCCAACGGAAAATGCTATGATCAGAGCACGGGTAGTTGATGATTATGGAAGATGGTACGAAAATACGAGTGAAGAGTTTGAGATAGTCGGAGAAGGCCCCGAGGCTCCTCAGACCTTAGAGGTGGATCACGGTGCTCCGCAGGAATGGAATTGGATGTATCCGGATGATCACAGAGCAGATCCTTACAACGCTCTCGGTCTCAATGCAGAACAGACATGGCAAACTGCAATCAGGGTGGAATTACCTGAAGGCGAGGCAACAGAGATAGCATTCCATGATTGGGGTGAAGCGATTTCATTCACTGGTTCGATACACGAGGACGAAGGTACTGAACCCGGTGAAATGATTGGAACGACAGAAACTGTTGCTGGCTTGACCGAGCCACAGTGGAGAGAAATACCATTAGTGGAACCTGTGGAACTAGAAGGAGGTCACTACTGGATCGTTGTAGATATACATGATCCAGGTGATGGATACTTCCCTGCCAGCATGATCGCAGGATATGAAGATGATGCAGGATGGTTTACTTATGAAGGACAGCCTTGGATGACTTTAGATGATATAGGTTATGACGACGACTCTTGGACGATAGAAGTATTTGTCGAAGAATACGGTAACGAGGACAATGTGATAACATGGGAAGGTAGTGCTGATGATCCTGCTGACGGACGACCTGAAGAAATATCTCATTACGAGATATATAGGTCAGAGACAGACTGGGGCCCTGAAACACACATAGAGACGATAGAAGCAGATGGATCTGATACGTATCGCTATCTCGATGAAGACAGAGGTATGGCAGATGATACATACTGGTGGTACAACATAACAGGAGTGGCTCATAACGGAATGGAAACAGACCTTGATTTTGCCGTTCAAGAACCGATACCACCTGACATTAACATAACCTCACCAATTGCTGGAGATGAGTGGGAATACGGAAACACTGAAACTATAACGTGGGAAACTACAGAACACGATCATGAGATTACGGAGGTAGATCTTTACTACAGCCTAGATGACGGAGCTACAAAATATGACCAGATAGCAGAAGGAATCGATTACGCCGAAGGTGAATACGATTGGGAGATACCTGATGTCTACAGCGAAGAAGCACGGATCGTCGCTGATATATACGATGTAGAAGGTTACTATAGAACTAACGAGAGTGAACAATTTACAATAATCGGAACACCACCAGAAGCTCCACAAAATCTTATAATAGAACACGATGGAGCTGACAACTTAGTACAATGGCAGGCGAGTCCAGACGAGGAACTAGGAGAGATAAGCCATTATAACATTTACCGTTCTGAGGACAGAGAAGGACCATGGAATGGAACAACCCTAATAGACAGTATTAACGCAGATGGCTCAGAAGAGTATGAATACATAGATGCGGGCGAAGCAGGAGACCCATATCAGTGGTACGTAGTACGAGCAGTAGATGAATTCGGTCAAGAAGAGATGAACGAGGACGCAAAATTAGAGCCGGGAGACCCAGAGTATAATGAACCATGGATAAGCATCGATTCACCTGAAGCAGGTGATGTATGGTACAACGCTACTACACAAGAGATCATATTCTACCATGGTGCAGGATATGTAGATCAAGATATCGATTATGTTAATTTGTACGGTAGAACAGATCCAGGTGAAGATTGGAACATCATAGGGGAAGGACTCGAACCAGACCTATACGATGATCAACCATATACCTATGAAGTAGAATTAAATGTAACTGATAACACCGATCAAGCACAGATAAGAGCTGTGATCGTCGACGATATCGGCTACAGTGATGAAGATATCACAGGAGAGTTCTCGATATACGAAGATGATACAGCACCAGACCTAGAGATCACAGCACCAGAGGAAGGAGCCCTTTTATCCGACGATATAGTCACAGTCGAATGGAATGCTTCAGACGACGAATCTAGCATAGATTACTTCGAGATAAGGCATACAGATGACGAGGAATGGACAGAACTCGACGGTGAAACTTACAGTTATGAATTCCCAGACCTCGCTGACGGTGAGAACACAATAGAAGTCAGAGCTCATGATATAGCAGGTAACAACGTAACTGAATCCGTAACATTTACTCTTGATACGACACAACCTGAAGTCATAATAACAAGCCCAGACCACGGAGATATCATCGCTGACGATGATGTAACAGTGCAGTGGTCTGGATATGACGAGACTACTGAGATAGTAAGCTACGATGTCCAGATAAACGGTGAAGGTTGGCAGAACGTAGATATGCGAACATGGCATGAATTCGATGGACTTGCAGAAGGACAACATACAGTCGATGTGATGGCAGAAGATGAAGCTGGAAATCAATATACTGATACAATCGATTTCTACCTCGTAGAATCTCAAGCACTCTTCGACATAACTACACCAGAAAACGGTGTTGAAAGTCTAACATTCGAAGAAAACTTCACCATCGAAGGTCAAAGTCCAACTTGGTTAAATATCTATATAAACGGCGTAGATGTAGGAAGCGGCGATTTTGAGTACAGTACTACTTTGGAAGAAGGACTGAACGTGTTCAATGTCCAAGCGGTACACAACCCAGTAGTCTATGAGGAAAATGTATACGCCTTGTACTTACCAGATATACCCGAGCTGTGGGATGAAATTGCCACTGTCGAAGAGGACCTACAAACACAGATAGACGACCTACAGACTCAGATAGACGACTTAGAAACAGACATGGATGAACTAGAAACGGACCTACAGAATCAGATAGATGATCTACAGACAGAACTAAACGATCTAGAAACGAATCTACAGAATCAGATAGACGACCTGCAGAATCAGATAGACGACCTACAGACTCAGATAGATGACTTACAAACAGACATGGATGAACTAGAAACGGACCTACAGGATCAGATAGATGACCTACAAACACAGATAGACGATTTAGAAACGAATCTACAGGGTCAGATAGACGACCTACAAACAGAACTAAACGATTTCGAAGACGAACAAGAAGACGTCGATAACGACCAGGACGACGATATATCCATGGCTAGGAACCTAGGAATAGTCGGGATGATCATAGCAATACTGGCGTTGATAATCGGTATATTCGCTATGAGTAAAGGCGGTAAAACAACAGAAGAACCATACGGTGAAGAAGAAAGCTTCGAAGATGAACAATTCGATGAAGAAGAAAGCTTCGAAGATGAACAATTCGGTGAAGAAGAAAGCTTCGAAGAAGAGCCATTTGATGATGAAGAACTAGAAGAAGAGGATCTATTCAGTGAAGACGAAGAACTAGAAGAAGACTTCTAAAACGATTAATCAACAAAACCCTTTTTTCTTTTTTAATTTTCAACTTTATTACTCTTTTAATCTGATTTCTAAAGAATCTATACTCTCTACTCCCTTTAGTGAATTGATCATACCTAAAATAGTATTCTTGATGATATTAGATGGGAATATACCCAAATCGATCTCTTCACCGTTAACGATAAGCTCAATCCTATCCCTCAGAGATTGGTTGCACTCATCTATTTTATTTTCACCATCTAAAACGGACTCAGCAAACCTTTTACATGTGTCATACCCACATTTACCGCAGTCTAATTGTGGTAATTGATCAAGTATATCAAATATCCGAAATTGTTTATCTATCCAATCTAATACTTCATTTACATTATCATCATAATACAAATCACCGTCTACCACTTTATCAGTGCTCAATTTAGGGATATTCGACTCTTTCATCCCCTCGATTATCACAAGGTCGTACTCACCAAAGTTTCCGATATATGAAAGGATTTCACCCAATCTCAATTCATCTTTTACGATAAAAGAGGTTTCTAAGGGTGTAGAGAAAACAACCAATTCCGACCCTGCTTCTGCATGCTCGAAAGTATCTGTTCCTTCAGAATCTATCGAGAAATCACCTAAAGTATGTTTGACAGTTGCTACCTCATACCCTTCTTTCTTCAATCTTTTGATCAGTTCAATTACCAAGGAAGTTTTGCCGGTTTTAGACTTCCCAACAACAGCTATATGAGGTATCGACATCATTTCTCCTCTTTCATCTTAAAACTGATGATTGGTTTTCGGGCTGCTTTAGTTTCATCAACCCTACCCACAGCTGTATTATATGGAGCTCCTTTAACCATTTCTGGATCCTCATCCATGATCTTCTCGATCACATCTGCGAAATCGTCGAGTGTCTCTTTTCTTTCAGTTTCTGTAGGTTCTATCATGAGAGCTTCATCAACAAGAAGTGGGAAATAAATGGTCGGTGCGTGTAATCCGTAATCCAGTAATCTTTTAGCAAGGTCCACGGTTTTAAGTCCTTTCTCTTTAAGAGGATTACCCGACATTACAAACTCGTGTTTCCTTAATGATTTGTAAGGTAATTCCAAATGGTTTTCTAATTTAGCCCGCAGGTAATTACTGTTCAGAACTGCTCGTTCAGATATTTTAGTAAGGCCATCTCTTCCCTCTTTTACGATGTAAGAATAGGCTTTTAACAGAACCCCCCAGTTCCCGTAAAATCCTTTCACCTTACCTATAGAATTTTCAAGATCGTAATCCAGATTATATTTTTCTTCATCTTTCTCAACTATAGGTACTGGTAGGTACGAACTGAGTTCTTCAGTCACACCAACCGGTCCTGCCCCTGGTCCCCCGCCACCGTGTGGAGTACTGAATGTTTTATGGAGGTTGAAATGCATGATATCGAAGTCCATCTTTCCGGGTTTCGTTTTACCCATTATAGCGTTGAGGTTTGCTCCGTCGTAGTACAATAATCCGCCGACATCATGTATGATCTCAGCGATCTCCAAAACATCCTCTTCGAAAAGACCTAATGTATTTGGGTTGGTCAGCATAAAACCAGCAGTTCTTTCATTAACTGCCTCCCTTAATGCTTCTAAATCAACGCAGCCATCTTTTGATGGTATCTCTACCAGTTTATATCCCAACATAGATACGGTAGCTGGATTGGTTCCGTGAGATGTATCTGGTAATATTATCTCGTTTCTATCCGATTCTCCATTATTTTTGTGGTATTCATCGATGATCATCAGACCAGTGAGTTCACCCTGTGCACCTGCTGCTGGTTGAAGGGTCACGGAGTGCATACCACCGATCTCAGCCAGCATCTCCTGGAGTTCGTACATGATCTGTAATGTTCCCTGTACGGAATCTTCAATCATGTATGGATGTATCTCATTTACCGCTGGTAATCCGGCTAGATCTTCAGAATATTTTGGATTGTATTTCATCGTACAGGATCCCAGAGGATAGAATCCATTGTCGATACCATAGTTCATCTGGGAGAGTCTGTTGAAATGTCTAACAACTTCATGTTCTGGGATATCCGGAATCTTCGGAGCTTCAGTTCTAGCTACGGATTCTGGGAAAGGATTGTCTTCGATCTTTCTTTGCTCAGCATGCTTTTCCATCAATGGATGATTTGGGTATCTAGCTTGTCTGTAAATGGAACTCATTCGACCACCTCCATGAATGTGTCTATTAACGAGTCGATATCGTCTTTATCATTCATCTCCGTGACTGATAGCAGAAGTGACGGTTCTAAGTTCTCATATTTATCATCAAGTGTTACACCTGCGAGAACGTTATTTTCTATACCTTTAGAAATAAATTCTTTTGAGTCTACAGGAGTTTCAACAACGAATTCATTGAAGTATAAATTATCGAAGTACGGTGCTGAAAAGCCTTCTAATTCATCTATTCTTTCTGCGAGTTCATGAGCCTTTTCATAGTTTGTTTTAGCCACTTCTTCTAACCCTTTTCCTCCTTTCACAAACATGTAGCAGGCCGATGCTAGCGCCATTAATGATTGGTTAGTACAGATATTGGATGTCGCTCTTTCTCGCCTTATATGCTGCTCTCTAGTCTGTAGAGTCATGCAGTATGCGGTGTTACCATCAGCATCTTCAGTTTCTCCTATCATCCTACCGGGCATCCTTCTTAGGTGCCTCTTTTTACAGGCGAAGATACCTACAGTAGGTCCACCGAATGAAGATGGTATACCGAAACTTTGACTATCCCCGACGACAATGTCTGCCCCCCATTCAGAAGGTGGTTCTAAAAGAGTAAGAGCTAAAGGTGAGGTCCCAGCGACCATTATAGATTTGTTCTCGGCTTTTAAATCTTCGAATATCGATGTGTCATCTTCAATGACACCGAAAACATTGGGTGATTCAACATAGAATCCCAAATTATCCTCGGTTAATTTTTCCTGTAGATCCTCAATATCGATCTTTCCAGTGTTCTTATCGTAATCCACTTTCTTGATCTCGATATCGGAGCCCCTCAAATAGTTATGCAGGACTTTCCATTTATCCCAATGTATGTTTTTAGGAACTAGAAACTCTTTTCCCCTCCCCACTCTACCAGCCATTAGAACTGCCTCAGCAAAGGCGGTTGGATAATCATACATGCTGGTATTTGCAGCTTCCATACCAGTCAGTTCACATATCAGACTTTGATATTCGAATAAAGACTGCAGCATACCCTGGCTGACCTCTGCTTGATATGGAGTGTAAGAAGTATAAAATTCGGATCTACCCACTATCTCGTTGACGGCCGAGGGGATGTAATGCCTATATATTCCACATCCCAGAAAATTTGCAAAATCATCTAACGTTTGGTTCTTATTCAAAATGTCTTTGACATATCTTTTGGTCTCCATCTCTGTTTTACTATCATCTATATCGATATCATCCCTGACATCAGAGGGAACATCCGCAAAAAGTTCTTCTACTTCCTCCAAACCCAAATATTCGAGCATCTGTTTTTCTTCGTCCATCTGCACACCGTTAGTGAGATAGTAATCTCTCTAAAAAGCTTTTTGTAAGGCAGTAAACTTTTATTAAAACATCTCCTTGGGTTGGACGATGAGAGAATTAGAACAGGAAGTTCTAGACAAGATCAAACCTAAAAAAGAACTGAAGAGTGAAGTCAAATATGTATCGAGCGATTTAAAAAAGAAAATCGAAGATGAACTCAATAATCAATATGAAGCAGAGGTAGTTGGTTCTGTTGCTAAAGATACATATCTAAAAGATCCAGATATCGACGTTTTTGTTCTATTTCCAACTTCAGTTTCAAAAGATCAGATGGAATCTATGGTTCTGAAGGTCGGAAATGAAATTTTGGAAAATACTGAAACTAGGTATGCTGAACATCCGTATATCTTTGGTAGATATGAAGGTTTTAAGACCGATATCGTTCCATGTTATAAAATCTCAGATATAAGCGAGATGAAATCATCTGTGGATAGAACTCCTTTCCATACGGAATACATATCAGGGAACTTACCTGAAGACTTGAAAGACCACGTAAGACTTTTGAAAGGCTTTTTAAAGGGTATAGGTGCTTATGGTGCCGAATCTAAGGTTTGGGGTTTTTCAGGTTATCTATGTGAACTACTAGTATTGTATTATGGCGGATTCAATAAAGTTTTAGAGGGATCTCAAGGCTGGAAAAGCGGGGAAGTACTCTCATTTGATGAAGATAATACAGCTGAATTTGATGATCCATTTATTTTCATTGATCCAGTTGATCCAGATAGAAACGTAGCTTCTGCTCTATCTTCAGAGAAGATGTATCTTTTCATGTATGCCTCTAAAAGATATTTAGATTCTTCATCGGAGAGATTTTTCTTTCCTAATGATATCAAACATAGAGGTGCTGATGAACTAAGAAAGATTACAGTTGAGAGAGGAACGTATTTAATAGGTTTGAAGTTTTCGAGCCCAGATGTTGTAAAAGATAATCTATACCCCCAGGTTCAAAAGGCAACAGGTTCTTTGAAAAAGCAGCTGGAAGAACTTGACTTTGAAATATTACATGAGGGGTATTATGTAAAAGACGAATATTTACTTATATTATTCGAGATGAAAGAGATATATCTTCCATCCATTGAAAAACATGTAGGCCCTCCGATCTGGGTTGAAAATACTGAAGATTTTAACAAGAAATATGGAAATGACGTGTATTTGGAGGGGGATAGATTGATGGTTGATAGAGAACGTAATGTAACTACAGTTCAAGATGCGGTTCAATACGTGATTAAAAAAGTCAATTTAGGTAGTGACCTCACCCCAATCATAAAAGAAAACCTAGAAATTTTAGAAAAAGAACGGTTGATTACCGGTGAGACTGAATCTCTTAATAAATTTTTAGATAGAACATTTCCATGGGAAAGGTAGAATCTAATCTATTGTCTTTAACGCTGAATCTCTTAATTCTTGAAGATTCTTCTTGATATTGCCTTTAAATATAGCTGAACCAGCAACTAATACGTTAGCCCCAGCTTTTACTACTTCAGGTGCGGTTTTTGGGGAGATGCCACCATCCACCGATAGGTCGATATCTTTGTCGATGGCTGCAATGATATCTCGGGCTTCACTGATTTTTGGGACTACTTCATGCATGAAACTTTGTCCCCCAAATCCCGGTTCTACCGTCATGATAAGGATGAGATCTAAGGAAGGAATTATGCCTTCTATTTCGCTTAATGGTGTACCCGGTTTTAGACTAACACCTGCTTCACAACCATTTTCTTTTATCATATGGATCACTTCAAGGAGGTCATCACATGCCTCTGCGTGTACTGTTATCACATCGGAACCACTCTCCACAAAATCAGAAATATACTTTTCAGGCTCTGAGATCATGAGATGGGTGTCAAAAAAATGATCACTAACTTCCCTGATAGCACTGATAACACATGGTCCATAACTGATATTCGGTACAAAATGTCCGTCCATGACGTCGAGATGCAACCATTCCGATTCTCTTACTTCCCTGATATCTTCTCTAAGGCAGGAAAAATCCGCCGAGAGTAACGAGGGGGATATCTTTATGTCCTTCACCATCATATATACCTCACCCGAAACGTTTTTTGAATAAAAATGCAAAGTTTTTCCATCCGTCTTTTAACGATCTTATCTTTGCTTCTCCTTTACGTTTTCTATAATCTATAGGCACTTCTTTGAAGTTGATACCTTTCTTTATAGCTTCGATCTTTATCTCTTCAGAAAGGGGCATCCCGTCACTTGTCAAGTTGATATGTCTAAGTGCCGACTTTTTAAAAACCCACATCCCTGACTGCGAATCTTTGAGTTTGATCCTGAACAATAGATTAGCTGTAGTTTTAAGGGCCCAGTTACCGAATCTATGGACCCATCCCATAACGTCTGATGAAACATTTGATAATCTGTCTGTGCTGATGAATTCGTAACCCTCTTCTTCGATCATGATGACCATATGAGGGATCGTTTCTGCTGGGTATGTACAATCAGCATCTAAGGTAGCTATTATATCTCCTTCAGCCTCTTCAAAACCAGTTTTATAAGCTCTACCATATCCTCTACGTGGTTCATCCACGACTCTCGCTCCTTTTGAACGAGCGATCTCTCGGGTTCTATCGGTCGAATTTGTATCAACTATCAATATCTCATGATCCCTATCTGATAGTGCTTTGTTCACATCGTCCAGTACTTGACCGATGGATTCCTCCTCATTCATCGTGGGTATAACTACAGATATCTTCATACAAAACGAAAAAAAGATGGGTCCTTTATAATACTTGCTAAATGCTAACTATAAAGGTCTGTTTGATTCATCCGGTCTGTTTCCGAATAACTTACATCCAAGGTATCCAAAAAATGCGGGGAACATTCTTGTGAAATACCAAAAAGTCATCTTGTGGTCCAACATATCTCTAGGAGAGTAATCTTTCCACAGGCTTCCATGCTTCATCGTTAATTGCTTCCTACCGAAACCGTTCCAGAAAGCCTGTTTAAAGAATCCATAAAATGAACCTCTTGTTCTGTGATATACGATGGCGTTTTCATTGTGACCTATTTTAGCCCCTGCTTCGACTGCTCTATAGTTAAGGTCGATATCCTCGGCAGTCTGGAACCACGTGTCGAAGCCGTCTATTTCTTCATAGATATCACGGTGATAAAGTAGATTACAGCTTGGATATGTGATATCGTATCCTTTATGGAATAATTCTACTCTTTCCAATTCTTCGAAAGCATGATATCCGATCTGGATGGTTTTTCCAGCCACGACATCATACTCTTTAGCGGTTTTTCTCATCTCTTCAGCCCAAAATGGGTTTACGATAACATCACCATCTATGAAAGCTAGGAGGTCTCCCTCCGCTTTTTTAGCGCCAAAATTTCTTCCTCTACCTCTAGTACCACCCTGGATGTATAATTTGATAAAGTTATGCTGTTCACTGTATTCTCTGACGATCTCTTGGGTCCTATCGTCACTGTGTGCATCTACGATTATAACTTCAAGTGGTTGTTCCTGGATGATGAGACTATCAAGTAAATCGGGCATATCTCGTTCTTCGTTTTTGACGGTTATGATGACGGAGATCAGCATATGAACACGAAGAATAGAGCCTTTGTATTATATTTTCTGCTTAGGTTTTATCTTTTATAGACATAGTTAATAATAAATATGCTGAGCCTGTAAAGTCAACCGAGAAGTTATCATATCATAAAAACTAAAGGTGCATAATAGTGAGAGAGAGAAAAGTGTCGGTTGTTATCAACTTGTATAATGAAGAAGAGAATATAAGAGACTGTTTGAACTCTTTAGCAGATCAAACATATTCTGATTTTGAATTGATAATAGTCGATGACGGATCAACTGACGATACCATGGACATCGTCAAGGATTATTCAGATGTTTTTGATATGA
>JAWOGF010000004.1:0-4897 GCA_046497075.1 Candidatus Saliniplasma sp. | reverse complement strand
CGAATGTTCTTGATCTTAAGGTGTTTAAGCATCATCGTCAATCACCTCCGAAATCAGTCAGAGAGAACTGTCCCTTTTGTCCATTCTTTTCACCGGTATCGTCCTTCTTTTCAACTTCTTCCACTACTTTCTCTGAACTATCACTCTTTTCTTCGTCGATATCCTCATACTTATCTAAATTATCGATAAGGTTCCAAGCTTCATGCCATACCCTATCGTCATAATCCGTATTGGTTTCCCCATCCCCCTGTTCAACCTTCAGGACATTCAGTAGATCCTTAGCGAATTTTTTATTGACTAGATCGTTGAAACTGTATTCATCAAGTATCGTGTCTTCGATTTCAGCGTCATCTTTCTCCTTTATCTTCAATCTCTCTACATTTTTCCCCTCTAAATTCCTCCTATTCAAAAAGACAGTTTCTGCACCCACCTCCTCGATCTTCCTTCTAACACTCATGAAATCTATATCTTCAGGCACACCTTCTCTCAAGACTCCAGAAACCTTGACTAAAACTACATCTTCATGGGTCTCACCACGAGATAAGTCTAAAAGTTCTTCCTCGAGTTCAGAAGGTAGTAACCCTTCTGCGTCGATGTTGACTCTACGTATCTCACATACATCAACTGGTACGTATATTGGTTCCCAATCATCGACGATGTAAAATCCTCTATCTAGATCGTTCTCAAGGTCTGTATATGATGAACCAAATGTAACACCAGGATAGATTATAGGACTTCCATCTTTCTCTTCTCTAAGATTACGATGGATGTGTCCGCCGGCATAGTATTTGTAACCGTCTGGGATAGAACTTAACGGAACCGTCTCTTTCTCATGGATATCTACTGGTTTCATCTCTGATACTGGTGTGTGGAAAACGAAGATTGCATCCCCATCTGGTTCAATAAAATTCAATTCTTTATAGTAACTGGTATCCTTCCTACTTTTACGACCACTCAAACCTGTTATCTTAACTCCAGATTTATCTTGGACGTGTTCCAAGGACTGAGATTCATCCAAGTAATGTACGACTTTCTTGAACAGGTCAGCACTCTCCAAAACATCCACCAGGGAGGCTTTAGCGATATTGAAATCGTGAGAGCCATAAACAGAATATATCCTGATGTCTTTTTTACGGGCCTTAACAAGAGACTTCACCGCTCTATCTACGACGTCCATATCAGGATGTGGATTGTGAAATAGATCACCTGCGATGATAATGAAATCTACCTCTTCCTGGATACTCTTTTCGATGACCTCTTCAAAGGCTCGAAGATTATACTCCCTTAAAGTGGGATTACGACCGAAAGCACCGAGATGGCAGTCCGCAATATGAGAGAATTTCACCATTTGCGATGTTATACCAAAAAGGGGTTTAATAGTTTACTGAGAGAGGGGTGTGAAAATGGTGAAACACATATGTGAACTCCTGCTATCTACCCTCAAACAGCGATATTTTTCAGGTATTGAACTCGTAAAAACAAAAGTTTTATATAAACTGTAAACACATATGTTTACAAGATAATATGGCACAAGTGCAGGTAAGAGTTACAGATAAAATGATCGAAACATTGGACGAATGGGTAGAAGAAGGAAAGTTCAAGAGTCGCAGTGACGCAGTACGGAGTGTTCTACAGCAATACGAAGAGAAGGAAAGAACTCGCGAATTCTACAAGATGCTGGTCAAAAGGAGCGAAGAAGCTAAAAAGCACCCTGAAGATCTCATCCCACTGGAGTAGGTTGGATGAGTTATGAAGTTTTACTTCATCCAAGAGCTTATGAATTTTTGAAGAAGGCTGAAGATGAGGTTGAAAGTAGGATTAGAGATAAGTTGAAAAGTTTGTCTGATGACCCTAAAAGCGGAGAGAAATTAAAACACTCTGAGTTTTGGCTACAGCGAATAGCTGACCATAGGGCTATCTATGAGATAAACCATAAAGACCAACAAGTTATCATACTTTTTATCGGACACAGAAATGATGTCTATGATGATTTCTCAAGGTTAGTTTGAATCAATTATATTTATTATTGAGTAATAAATTAATCTATGTAGTTAAATTTCTGTAACCTAAGTCTATCAATGCAATGTTTTTATTTTCCCAACCCAAATTCACTCTACATACCGAAAAATTAATAATTGATAGCAATATTTATTATTCTATGCCCAGTAAAAGTATTTCCATTAGCATACCTGAACTAATGGATAATGAGATAAACGCTCTAGTTAAAACAGGTGAATATAGTTCTAAAAGTGATGTGATCAGAGATGCGTTCAGAACGTTTCTCAGGAAAAACTACGGGAAAAAATTACGCATAGCTATCGAACTGTATAAAGAAGAAAAGGTCTCACTGATGAGAGCAGCTGAGATAGCTGAGCTCGATTCGGAGAGCTTCAAGCAGGAGCTAAAGGATAGAGGTATACCCGTAATGACCTACTTCAGTGCAGAACATGAAGACTAAAGGAGAAATATTCAGATGAATAATCTTTTAATTCTTGATACTGACGCTGCATCAGTACTCGCTAAAGCTGAACTCGTAAACGATATTCTAGTATTATACTCGAAGAGTAAGATCGTGATAACTCCTAAAGTTGAAGATGAACTCGAAAGACCTCTTGATTATGGATACAAATTTCCTAACAAGATCTTGCAAGAAAAAGAGATCGACACGGTCAATATTTCCAGAGATGAAAAAGAACTCTACATAAAATGGTTCGATCAGATCGTGATAGGCAAAGGAGAATTGGAATCTATCGCTGTAGCTAAAAAGAGAGATGGTGTCTTCTTTACGATGGATAAGATCGCAGCCAAAGTCGCTAAGGATAAAGGAGTGGATATCACTGCTTTCGATACAATCATGAAAAAGATGTTGAAGAGTGATATCATCGATAAAGAAAAGGCTAAAAAGGCGATAGATAAGATACAGGAAAAGGATAATAGAAAAATAGACAAAAAGAAGATTTTTTCGTAATGAACGATCTAAATTCAGTTTGAAACGTTCCCCACCAGCATTATTAGCTTATACTCATACTGACCGCTAACAATTCATTTTATCATGTCTGCAGGAAGTGTGGATTTTTACGAATAAAATGGACTAAAAAAGAGTGTACGTGATTCTATTCATCCAAAAAATTCCAAATTCTTCTCTTTCTTCTCTTTAGTGTCCTTTTCAACAACATCATCGAAAAAATCGATCTGTATCGGAACGGCGAATTTAGTGAATATACTGCTGACTATGGCTTCACCCTTGTCCAAACTGGCTATATTTTTACTGTCTTTAGAAAGGTCCTGAGCTGCACTACCGATTATTGCATCTCTTTCGCTCTTCATCTCGTTACCTAAGATGATCTTAGTGTTCATATTGGCGAGTATCTCCCTAGGTATCATACTGGATAACTGAGTTATAGCTATCAAACCAACATTGAACTTCCTTCCTTCACGTGCGATCTGGTGGAATACGTTACGTCCAGCCCTTTCTCCAAGTACTCTAGGTGCTTCTTCGATAACTACACTCACTGTTGGCTTATCATCTAGTTCCCCCATCTCTTTATAGGATTTATACATTTTAAAGATCTTATCAGTGATTATACCTGCGATCAACAATTCCTTGTCCTGGGGCATAGAACTAGTATCTAAGATGACTTTCTTGCCATCTTCTACTGCTTTAACGATATCATTAACTAAGCTTTCAGAACCTTCTGTAACAAAGATCTTACCTTTGGGCACAACTTTACCATTTTTAACTCGTAAATCAAATTTGAGTTTCAATTTTCTTTTGAGGGCGTTCATCGTTGTTTCCTGAATACCGTATCCACTAGCCCCTTCATTACTAGCTTTCAACAGCTCAGATAACCAGTCATCTCTGAAATGTGAGTAATACATATACACCGCTTGGTTTTGTGCATCGGTAAGGTCGATGGTCCCCTGAAGGTTCCACGGTTTTAAACCTGAAATATTCAGTCGAAGATGATATCCACCTTTTGGTGGATTAGGTGAATAGTACATCACCTTCTTATCGAATTCTGGATGATCTTTAGCTCCGTATTCATTCCTTCCATAATACTCATCATGCGGATCTATAACCAACATTCCACAGTATTCCTTTGGTATCAGATTCCAAAGCATGACTTTTACCAGATTACTCTTACCTCTACCCGTGGTCGCAGGTATCAATAAATGATGTGAAAGTGCTTCTTTACCATTGATGTAAACGGGAACATCTAACGTATAACTTCCACTTCTAACTTTACCTAGGTAAAGGCTGTTTTCAGGTTCTTCCATGAACTCGAAATCCTCTTTTGATACTCTTTCCAAACCTCCAAAGAAATCAGGTAATATCTTGGGTATCTTTGCATCCCCATCTTTGATGTGAACTAACGGTTTGGCTTTGGCATTGATAAAATTGCGGATCTCTTCTTCCATCAAAGAAGTTTCGTCGTAACCCTCCAACTGCATACCACTCATCCTAGCCAAGTCGTTGTTATCCATCAATGAACCGTAACTCAAATCGTGAACTTGTAAAATCAGATCATCGATAGATAGCAGATCACCTATCTCGATGGTCTCTCCGCTCTTCTGCCTTATCCACACGTCACCATATTCTCCTCCAATTATCTGTCCTATCGTCATAACTAACCACATCTCATAATTCGCTTAATTTATCATGGGCATCTAAGGTGCTGACTTTATTTTTAAAAGTCCTGCCCATCCTATTGAAACCTACACTTTTTAGATATTCGATCTCTTCGTCCGTGACTCTAGCTCTTTTATCAGCATCTACAAGACCATATGGGTAACCCAAAAATATCGGATCCTGGGCTTGAAATGCCATATATTCAAGTATTTCCTCTACAGGATTGTCTATCTCACGGTAAAACTCTGTTCTGAAAGCATAGTTAGA
>JAWOGF010000062.1:0-16611 GCA_046497075.1 Candidatus Saliniplasma sp. | reverse complement strand
GGTAGTGATGGAAGTGCTAGAAGTGCTGATAAAAATAAACGTAATCCCCATATCCTGAAGACCTCAAGACTCATGGCTGGGAGGGTATGCCCAGTCCCTCTATAGCTGGAATCCAATATCCTGAAGATACCGAAGAATCCGATGGACATGGAATAGATCGCTAGATATCTTGCACCCTCTTCTATCACCGGTGCCTCGTCTATGAAAAAGCCCATGATACCTGTTCTAAAAATCATCACTATAGCACCGGTGGAAAACATAATGACCGATGATACCAGTATCGCCTTCTTTATCACTTCCTCCGCCCTCTTCTTGTTGCCAGCTCCTATGTTCTGTCCTACTATAGACATAGACGCATCTGCGAATCCCCATATGGCTATGGTGATAACGTGTATGACCCTCCGACCTATACCGTATGCGGCAACTGATGTCTCACCAAAGATAGCTACTAGAGAGAACAGCATAACGAATGCTAGGGCTGTCATCACCCTTGCGAAGGTAGCCGGTGCAGCGATCGTGACGATCTGTCTCATCCATCTGAACTTTAGACGTAAGCTCCTCAAAGATAATCTGATATCTACACGATCGTTGAACAGAAAATAGATGCCTACTAGACCGGCGGTCACGCGAGATGTCGCAGTTGCTATGGCAGCACCACTCACCCCTAAAGCCGGGAAGAAGGACCACCCGAATATGAGGATCGGGTCCAAAACTATGTTCACAATGACAAATATGACCTTGATGAGTAAGGGTGTGACCATGTCACCCATACCCTTGAGTAAAAATCTGAAGCCGGTATAAGAGAAAACGAAGGGCATGCTCAGAAGTACGATCCTGAGGTAGGATACTGCTAAAGGATATATATCTGGAGGTGTCTGCATCCACTTCAATATGTATGGAGCACCGATGAAACCACCTACGGTGAAGGCTAGACTGAGGATTATCATGAAACTGAAAACCTGACCTGCGGCCTCATTTGCCTTTTCCCTACGGCCCGCACCCATATGCTGTGCTACAAGGGCAACACCAGCGGTGGCTAGCCCCATCCCTGCGGATATGAATACGAATATAACAGGCCACGCAGCGGTTGGAGCGCCTACTTCAGATGAACCAAGCCTACCAAGCCAGAACGTATCGACTATGTTAAAAGATATGTGTAAAGAACTAGAAATCATCACCGGAAGTGCTAGAACAAGGATGGTCTTTACTATCGGACCTCCTAAAATATCATCTCTTCTCTCTTCAGCGGTTTTTATGAATATCTTTTTTAATTTTCGTATAATGGTCGATATTATACCACGCTTATATGAAGGGGGTTTACATACCTATTAAATAAATATATTGGTGTTCTCTGAAAAGATCGTTCTACTGGTAATCCTAATAAAGGCACCTCAAAGCCATATCTTAAAAGGAATTTCCTCTAAGCAAATCAGTTTTTAGAACTCAACGTTTGTCCTAAATATTTATATCGCCGGATCATCCTAGTTTTCTTAAAGGATGTATGTAAAGACTGGATGTTCAGCAATCGAGTCTTTGATTTCAAAGATATTGGGGTAGTTTCCATGAATAATAAACGAACTTGTTCAAAATGCCTAACCGTTATGCCCGTAAACTCGGAAGAGTGTCCTAATTGCAGTCACGTTCCAGGTTCGTTCAAAGATGAGGATCTATTGAAGAAAAGAGTAGAGAAAGTTTTTAGAGATCGGGGATACAAAACGAAGAGAGATCATCGTTTAAAAAGCGATTCTGGTAAAAAATATGAGATCGATGTATACGCGGAATATGAGGCAGAACTTCACAAAGATAAGTTGGTGATAGATTGCAAGTTACATAGATCACCACTCGACACCGACCTCATATTGGAAATAGATGAGATCCTACAAGATACCCACGCAAATAAAGGTATTTTAGCCTGCCCTTCAGGTTTCACCTCAGAAGCAAAAGAAAGTGCAGCACGAAAAGGCATCGAGCTCTTAGATGGATCTACCCTGCTGCAACTCGGTGTCTTAAAAACTGATGTCGATTTCATCGAGAGGAAAAAAAACAACATTGAAGTAGATATTTATTATTCACTGATCGATGAGTGTAAAAAGAAAGAATTGTTTTCCCTCACATATCCTGACCGCCCGACACGTAAAGCCATAAAAAAAGGTTTTAAGAAAAACGATCATCCATTAACTGAAAAAGCAATAATTACTAGGATCAGTAGAAAAAAAACTGCAGTAGCAGATATTAACATCGTCTATTTTATAGAATATGATATCGATGAACAGTATGAGTTGAAAGTATACACTTACCAAGGGATAGATTTAGACGATGATATTGAGATCAAATTAAAGTATCAGATAGTTAATAGAGGAAATAGAACGATAGAAGACCTGTGTGTAGAAGGAGAGGTCAGTTCGTCTGAAGATAAAACATTGAATGAGGTATATTGTTATCTTGACCCGGATAGCGATCTTTACGATAGTAAGAGTTACTCCGATTCTAAGTTCCTATTTAGTCTTGATACTTCGGGATACGATGAAGATATAGAGGAGGGTAAGATAAGCGGTGAACTGAAGAAAGCTTTTGAAAAAAAGGGGTTTGGAGTAGAGGAAGATGCTGAACTCTTTGAAGAAAGTGGAAGATGGTGGATCAGGGAAGATGAGGTCACAAAATATCTTATAAAGAGAGATGACAAGGAAACAAAAATATACGATTCTTATAGTGAAAAAACAATGGAAGAATTACATCCGGGTGATGTTATAGATTATATCGTCCAGGTCTCTTTACCTTTCCGGCTTTTCATCAGGCACTATGATAATTTAGGGTTGAAGTTAAGACTGATTGAAAGAGGAAAAAAGGTAGAAAGTGTGTACTATGATATGTCTTCGTCTAAAGATTTTAAAAAGGAATTCAGTAAAGACCTGAAGGACCTAGAAAAATCACTCTCTTCAGAAGCTAGAAAAAACAATGCGTCACAGCATAAAAATAGACCAGGGTGTTTTATCGCAACGGCTGTTTACGGTGACCCTAGGGCTGAGAAGATCGATCATCTTCGATCGTTCAGAGATGAGGTCCTACTGAACAAAAAAGGAGGAGAACTGTTCACCGATGTGTATTATAAATTGAGTCCTCCTATCGCTGACTATATTTCGAAGAATCAGTCGACCAAGAAAATGGTCGGATATTTGATCGTTTATCCGCTCACCAAAATTGCCGAAGATGTTCTAGATTCAGAATGATTTGGATAGATAACATATTTCAAGAGCTGGAGCAAGTAACAATTAGTTACAAAAGTCAGGTTCTTTTAGTAGAGATCCACAGCATCGATGCGATAAGTAATCCGCTGATGAATCCAGCACTAGCACCGACTGAAAATCCCGTCAGATATGATAGATCAACACTCCACGCTGCTAAAAGCCCGATCACGATCCCGACCATGGTCCCCCAACCCATACCGAAGGGCATGACAAGTGCCTCTTTTCGACCGAACCAACCTTTGATCAATCCCAGTGCACATGCCGAACCTATGATTATGCCTGCTCCTACACCTTGAATCAGGAATACTGTGAATTCAGTCCCTAACATCACTGAGGTAGCCAACCATACCCCTCCTCCGAATATAAGGCCCATGGAAAAACCCATGGCACCTATATTTTTCTTCTCCATGTATGTGATTAAGACGTGTTAACTATTTAAAGGTGGATGGTTACTATGAGAAATAGATGATATTCTCGCCCTTCGGTTCAGTAATATTTATTAAACAACTTGACCTTTTGTTGACTAATATGAGATACCTTGTTAAGGATCGATAAGGGTTCGACACTTAACATAAAATATTTGAAAGATAAAAAGGGATGATAAACATGGAAATTCAAGAGATCAGGGCTCTCAGAGGGCCGAATTACTTTAGTCGTTATCAAGATATATACATGGTTCTAGATATCGGTGAGTTCGAGGATAGGCCGTCCAATGAGATACCCGGTTTTGTGGACCGTCTAGAATCTCTTCTACCCTCCCTTAAAGAACACGGATGCAGCAGAGGGTACGAAGGAGGGTTTTTAGAAAGAGTCGAGGAGGGAACATGGCTGGGACATATAGTCGAACATGTGGCACTAGAACTGCAGTGTCTTGCAAATATGGAAGTGGGATTCGGTAAGACCATGTCTACTGAAGAAAAGGGAGTATATGAGATAGCCTTCCGTTACAGAGACGAGGATGCAGGCATCAAGGCGGGTCAAGAAGCAGTCAGGGTCGTTGAGGCATTGGCTAGAGGCGAGATGCCGGATATCGAAGAGATCGTGAAAAAGTTGAAAGAGATCAGGGACAGCAATATGCTCGGTCCCACCACGGACTCCATAGTAAGTGAAGCCTCGGACAGAGGGATCCCATACATAAGACTCAACGAGCACAGCTATATCCAGCTCGGTCATGGTAAGAATCAGAGGAGAATACAAGCTAGCATGACCGAGAACACATCGGCCATCGCAATGGAGATCGCTGATGAAAAAGAGCGAACGAAAGATATCCTAGACGAAGCGGGGATACCAGTACCCCGTGGTGAAACGGTTAGGAATGTGGAAGAAGCTTTAGATCTAGCGAAATGGTTAGGATATCCAGTTGCGGTCAAACCCAATATAGGAAATCATGGGCGGGGTATATCATCAAGAGTTGAAGACAGTGAAGAGCTGAAAACTGCTTTCAAAGAGGCGAAGAGGATAAATCCGTTGGTCGTTATCGAAAAATATCTGAGAGGTGCTGACCACAGGTTACTAGTTATAGACGGGGAACTCGTCGCTGCAGCTAGAAGGGATCCCCCCATGATCACAGGTGATGGTGAATCCACTATACAGGACCTGATCGATGAAGTCAACAGAGATCCCAGGAGGGGGGTAGGTCACGAGAAGACTTTGACGAAGATCGAAGTAGACCACATGACAAAGAGGATTCTAAATCAGAAAAGCTATACTCTCGAAACCGTCCTTCCTGAAGGTGAAACACTGCACCTAAAATCCACCGCGAACCTCAGCTCAGGGGGTACCGCTACCGACGTGACCGGATCAGTACACCCAAAAAACAAGATGATAGCTGAGAGGATAGCGGATATCATCGGTTTAGATGTCATGGGTATAGACCTGATAGTTCCGGATCTCAAAGAACCTATAGATCAAAGTGACGGCGGTATAATAGAAGTGAACGCAGCACCTGGATTCCGTATGCATCTGGATCCCTATGAAGGGGAAAAAAGGAATGTGGCTGAACCGTTGATCGACATGCTTTTCCCGCCCGGGTCCGAAAGCACGGTTCCGATCATCGCGGTCACGGGTACCAACGGGAAAACGACCACCGTACGTTTGATATCCCACATCTTGAAGATAAACGGGAAGGGAGTGGGCATTGCCTGTACCGACGGGTTGTTCCGGGGTAACGATCTTTTAAAAGAGGGGGATTTTAGTGGCCCTCAAGGAGCGAAGTTCGTTCTAAAAGAAAAGAGCATAGACCACGCGGTATTGGAAGTCGCTAGAGGGGGGATCCTTCGCAGAGGGCTGGGGTATTACGAAGGTGATGTAGGTGTATTTTTGAACGTTAGCCGTGATCATCTAGGCCAAGGTATGATAAACACCGTAGAAGATATGGCCCGGTTAAAAGGCATAGTGGTCGAAACCGTTAAGCCCTCAGGTAAATCAGTACTAAATGCAGAGGACCCGAACGTCCTAAAATTCAAAGATATCGTACATTCAGATGTAATTCTTTTTTCTTTAGACCCTAGTATAACATCCGTGGTCGAACATCTTTCGGAAGGGGGTACCGTTGTTACCGTAGAGGATGATAACATAGTCATAAAGAAAGATGAAAACGTTTGGAATGTGGTCGAGGTATCCGATATACCGATAACCTTCGAGGGAAAGGCGACCTTCAACGTGCAGAACACTTTAGCCGCAGTAGCTTCCTGTTTTGCTTTGGATGTTGATTTGGAATCCATAAAGAACGGACTGTTGACTTTTCAGTCATCTACAAGTCAGAACCCCGGTAGGATGAACATAATGGACATGGGAAAGTTTAAGGTGATGATAGATTACGGCCACAACAGACCGGCTGTTGAAGCACTTTCAGAGATACTCGATGATCTCACTGAAGGCGAGAAGATAGTGGTATGTCAGGGAACCGGTAATCGTCCTGCAGAAGATATAATCGATTTCGGAAGGGGGATAGGTAACGTTTATGATAAGGTGATAATCAACGATGCAGATCCCCGTTATCGTAAAAAAGGTGAAACCGCTGAATTGGTAAAACAAGGAGTTTTAGAAACGGGTCTAGCCGAAGAACATGTGAAAGTGGTCCTTGACGAGTTAGAATCCATAGATGCTGGATTTGAGTTAGTTAAGGAGGGAGACTTGTTGGTCGTTCAGCCGTGTGAGATACAGGACGTCATCGATCATGTCCAATCGAAAAAGTGACTTCAAGTGGGTTGCTCCTCCTCGATGGTCTTCTCCTTCCAGCGGCCCGTTCTGAAGTACCCGTAAGAAACGAACGCTATGATTATATTGCTCAAAGACATACCTATCCACACACCTAAGATACCAAGGTTCAAACCGTAACCATATACGGGAAAAGCCAATATGAATGACAGACCGATCCTTAAACCCATTATCCTCGTGAGTGATAAAACCATGGCTGGCTTGGTGTGGCCAGTACCCCTATAAGTGGAATCAAATATCCTGAATAAACCATAAAATGGGATGGCGAACACGAAGATGGCTACAAATCGAGCGGATTCGCTCACAACCGCTGAATACTGTTCGATAGCACCTTCATCGGCGAATATCCCTACCAGCCCTGTACGGAATATGTATATCGCTATCGATATGGAAACCATCAATATCACAGATACCATGATGGTCTTTTTAACGATCTTTTCCGCCCTGAGGGTCTTCCCGGCACCGATGTTTTGACCGACCATGGTCATGGTCGCACTGGCGAATCCCCATATACCCAGATTCACCATCTGGATAACCCTTCTTCCGATACTGTAAGCAGTCAATGGGATTGTACCGAAAACTGAAACTATCGCTATCAGACCCACGAAACCCAGGGCACTGCCGGCTCTTGCCCCCGACGCGGGTAAACCTATATCGAATATCTTTTTTATCCACTTGAGTTTAAGTTTGAGATGTTTGAGCTTGAGTTTTAAACCTACTTTACCGGTGAAAAGTAGATAGACGCCCACGCCGGATGCAACTCCTCTTGTGGCTACAGTTGCTATAGCGGCTCCAGCAACACCTAATGTTGGAAAAGGTCCGATCCCCAGGATCAGTAACGGATCGAGGATCATATTCAAAGTCACACCGATAGCTCTCAAATACATGGATGTCTTCATGTCCCCAACACCTCTGAGAATGAACCTGAATGAGGTGAAAGCATAGGTGATAGGAGCCCCTAAGAAAATTATCCTCACATATATCAGGGCCAATGGGTAAACTTCTTCTGGAGCACCTACGATATTCCTGAGCACCCAACCCGCTGAAAAGAAACCGATTATACCTGTGATTATACTGATGACTAGAAGTAGACCGAATACCTGACCTGCAGCCTCGTTGGCTTTCTTTTTTCCTCCACTTCCGGTATGTTGAGATACTAAAGAGATACCAGCGGTTGCTAGACCCATACCGAAGGCTAAAAGTACCATGACCAACGGGAATGCGACACTTGGTGCCGCTAAAGCCTCTTTACTGACCCTCCCTAACCAAAAAGTATCCGCCATGTTATAAGCTGTCTGAAGCATGCTGCCGAGGACCACTGGCCAGGCTAAAACCAGTAAAGTCTTTACTATCTTTCCGTTTAAGATCTGATCCCGCTTCTCCTCAACGGATCTTTTCATCTATTATCTAAAACTCCTATCTTAGTATCAGCTCATCTATTACCCAATCCAAAGCTGTTCTAAGTTCTTCAGTAGCGCTGCGGTCTGTAGAGATCTGACGGGCCCTGGCTCCATCTATAGCTGAAAGAAGTACTATGGCAGTATTTTTTGGATCGGTATCTTTGAACATGCCTTTTTCTATCCCCTCTTGGATGATGTTCGTGGTTATATGTAGTATGTACTCATCGTTCTTGGTGATCTGTTCCTGGAACTTTTCGTTGTAAGGAGCCTGGGAACGGATCTCCAGAAGGGCGGTATGGAAACTCTCTGTAGTTTCTTCATCGCCTACACCGAAAAGCATCCTGTCTATAAATCCGTTCAGTTTTTCTAACGGGTCTTCGGTTTCAGGTACCATCCTTTCCTCGAAACCCTCTAGAAGGTACTGAATAAAATTGACTAGAAGATTCTCCTTTGTATCGTAATGGTAGTGAAAAGTGGATTTACACCTATCTGACTCGTCGGCTATCTTTTTCATGGTTAAGTCCGCGTATCCGTATTTACAGAGAGCCTTGTACGTGGCTTTCATGGCTTTCTTTTCAATTATGTCCGGGATACTTTCGTCCGGATGCATAGTATAGACTGATTGGTCAGTCAGGTTTATAAATCTTTTGAATGATTATCCTCGGGTCGATTTTGGTTGCCTGATCTGGTCGGTAAAAGCATGTTGTGTTAAAGAATGAGAATATAAGGAAAATTCCGAAACTACGAGTCAATAAACGCAGCTCAGGATGAGTGTATTGGTAACAGATAGTGATCGTATGGTTGAATCGAAATCTAAAAAAGGATGTCAGGAGGTTAGGGAGAGCTGATTGTGTTCGTATTATGAACGACTTCTATTATTACTTGGAAAATTTTTTGAATCGCGTAACTTGTTCCAGGGTGTTATTGATATATTTGGCTGAGATTCTAGGTCAATCATGTCCCATATACTTTTTATTTAATTCATCAGCCAACTCTTTGACTCGTTCATGTCTTTTGTCGCCTAAGAATTTTAAAGCACCGGCTAGGTCATACATAGACGGGGGATAAGTTAATCTGTTTTCATCATTGTTCATATCCGCCTTATCCATACGGAAATCGTATCCTCTGTGCTCTATATTCCTGAATATCATCTTATCTTCTTTTAATTCGAAGGATTCACCATGAGCGGTGAAGAATAAATTTGGTCGATACTCGTTCAAAATGCATTTACAACCATGGAAGTAAAGTACCAAGTTGCCCTCCTCTATCTTAAGTGCTGTAAAGAACGGATTTCCGTACATATAGCCTCGATATAACTTCAGTTTGTCCTCCAGGTTTTTAGTATCATAAATTCTATCTTTTGAGATATCTTGATAATAAAAATAATAGATATTTCCCTCGGAATTCATGTATTCAACGTACTCTGGCTTACCTCCATCCAAGAAAAATTTCATTCCCGGCGGTTTATCCGTAGTGAATCGGCCATCACCGATAGGAGTGAGTGCAAATTCCATCCCATCTACGTCGCCCTTGAGTTTTTTATCTTCCAATTTTATATTCATCTCTAAGGTATCGCAGATATAGGACCCCTGGTACTTTTTTAGCACATCTATGCTCAAATCTATTTCTGCCTTATCATCGAATATCCTATTCTTTCCTTGTTTTATTTCGACTCCAGATTCCTCCAGTACCATCTTTAGTGCTTTTACCGTTAGATCCATGAAAAGACTATTGTAAACTTCTTGATTTGTTTCGACTATCACTCCGTAACCCTCTTCCTGGGCCCACATCATCATACCCAAGAATCCGAAGCCTCCTCCTCCGTGGTGGTAGATATCTACACCTTGGAACATGTAAGGGTTATACCCTAGTCCAAGACCGTATCCCCCTTCCTGCCTCTCTGCAGGCATCTGCACTGTCCTCATCTCATCGAGTAGATCTTTTTCTAGGAACGTATCTTCATTTACCAACCCGTTGTTCAACTGCATTTTGACGTACTGCAACAGACCATCTACGGACATGTACTGGCATCCGGCACCGTAGATCATCATGTTTTTGAATTTAGTTTCGAAATTTCCCGAAAACCCTACGGCGGTGTTACCATAAGCTATAGCTTCTTCCTTATCATAAAACAACTTATCGATACCCAAGGGTTCGGCCAACTCTTCATTAACATATTCAGGGAACGATTTTCCGCTTTTTCTCTGAAGAACGTAGGCTACGAGATCGAAACCCAAGTTGGAGTATGAATATTCCGTCCCAACTCTAGACCTCAACCATGTGTCAGAAATACTCTCTATATGTTCTTCGAAGGTACAGTCACCCATATCGTAGTTGCTACCCAAAGGTGCTTCATGGGTGAGCCCCGCTTTGTGAGAGAGCAGATGCCTGAAAGTGATCTTAGATACTTCATCGGTGTCGAATCGGCTCTTGATTGTGAATTCTGGATAGTGATCTAACAATTTATCGTCTAAACCGACCCAGCCTTTCTGAACAGCCCTAAGAAATGAAACTGCCGTCAAAGTTTTACCCGTTGACTGGATACTGAAAAGTGTTTTAGAATCGATTTCTCTTTGCTTCGTTCTATCCGTGTAACCAAACCCTTCAGACCATAATATACCATCTCTACCCACTATAGATATGGCGAGTCCGGGGATGTTCTGCTTCTTCATTCCTGCTTCGATATACCCTTCTAATCCTTCTTTGATTCTATCTATATCTACCATTTGAACCTAAAGAGATATGATTTACCCTTATATATTTTCTATTCCTCAGTTTGGTATGTGAGGTTTTGTTTAAAAAAGGCACAGGTTTTTGTTTTGACGGGACAGAGCTATCGCTGGAAAGGGGCCTGTGATCCTGAAAATAGAAAGCGTGACTGCTGACTTCTCTGTAAAGAAGAGATCAGACGAGAATAAAGACGTTTTCAGTAGGATCTATTTAGCATCAAAAAACTCACTTGAATAACCATTTCAATACTACAAAAAATTGCAAAAAATGGATCCATGCTGTCCTTTTTGGTTTTTCGATATCTCTTACCGGCGTAGATACTTCAGATATTTCAGCCCCTTTAGACTTTGCTTCAAGTGCAAATAAACCGCAGGTACAGTAACCTTTAAGATCGAGTTTTTTGGCTAAATCTGTTCTTAATGCTCTAAATCCAATCCCTGTATCTTTTATTTCCAGTTTGTTGCTTACCATCCAAGAAAGGATTCTTTCGGATGGTCTTGGTATTTTCTTCCGTCTTCCAAAAACAAGGTCAGCTTTACCATCTTTGATGGGAGTTACCAAATCTGGTATAAACGAAGGATCGTGTTCCCCGTCAGCATCTAAAGTAACTATGATATCTCCTTCAGCGGCTCTAAATCCTTTTTTGATAGAATCCACATACCCCATATTTAACTCGTTTTCGATGACTTTTCCGTGTTCTTTAGAGATCTTGGCAGTATTATCTGTTGAGGCATCGTCTATTACGATGATATCATATACATATTGAGAAGTCTCTTTTAAAAGTCCCTCAATCCTTTCCTCTTCGTTAAATGCAGGGATAATTGCTGTGATCATTTATCCACTACATCATCGATCATCTTGTTCAATTGTTTTTTACCCTGGGCACCGACTCTTCTTTCTATTTCTTCACCGCCGTTGAAGACGATGAAAGTGGGAACTCCTTGGATATCAAACTCATCTCTAATGCCCATGTTCTTGTCTACATTAGCTTCGATGACCTTGATATCGTCTCTTTCTTTTTCTATCTCGCTTACGGTGACTTCGCTTCTTTTGCAGGCTGTACACCAAGAAGCCCAGAAAAGGGCAAAAACCGGTTTGTCTGTTTTGTTTAACTCTTCATCTATGTTATCTATGGTAACTTCCATGGTTCATCACTCTATGTCCAATCTACCTTCGTAGCCGACTTTTTCTTTCTCGCCAGGTTTATAAGTTTCCAGTACTCCAGATTCTTTCTTTTCACCGGACCACCTTGTCTTCGGCATTATCACGTGTTTCTTTTCCTTTATCCTTTCTTTTATGTGATCCTGGGTGAGGAGTTCGAACATCCTCTCAACTTCTTTCTCCATGGGCACACTCGGTTCGAATCCATGTTCTTTTGGTAATTTTCTAGAAACGACTTCCATCGGATGCTTCTCAGCTTCTACTCTAGGGTTTTCAAGTCTCTGTATTTCCACGTCTAAGTCGAATTTTTCATTTGCCACTCTTCCAACGGTATCAGCAACATCTTTGATCTTATGGAGTCCGGAAACCTGATTCACTACATCGTACTGTCCGGGTTCAGGTGGCGAGGTTATCAATCTGATCATACATTCCATCGCGTCTTCTAGAGCGATCATCCCTCTGATCTGCTCGCCTTCACCGTAGACCGTGAGAGGAATACCTTCAATCGCTTGAGTAACGAAACGATTAACTACAGTTCCGAACCACTCGTCGTAATCGAATCGAGTTCTTAGGTCCGGGTGTGCAGCTACTTCATCGGTGTGGACACCGTAGATAACACCCTGCATGATATCGTAAGACCTCAACCACCAATACTTGCAGGCCTCGTAAACGTTGTAAGTATCCTGAACTTTGGAAACGTGATAAAAACTGTGCGGATCTCTAGGAGTCATCTCTCCGCCCATACTCCACTCTCTATCATCCCATTCGAGTACAGCGTCGTTCGGGAAAAGACCTTCGAAAAGAGGTCTGCCTGTTAAAGGAGATCCATACTCTCCCATGGTTCCGAGTTTCAATAGTGATGTCATCGGAACGACGTCCCGCATTATGTGGAGTAAACCCAAAGTCCCTAAAACATTATTCCTTTGTGTCTCTATCGCGTGCTCGGCATCGACCATGGAGTAGGGCGCGCACGGGATCTCGGCGTAATGAACTATAGATTCAGGTTTGATCTCATCTATGAACTCCCTCAGTTTCTTCATGTCGTTGAGGTCTATACGTCTGTAGTTGAGCCTCACACCCAATTCTTCACTAGCGGCTTCCAATCTTCTGGTCATCTTGGGGATCGGTACGACGGTGTGTGAACCTTTCTCCATCACACAGTCCCTTCTGGTGTAGTTATCGAGACCGCTGACCATGAAACCCATGTTTGCCAGTTTGAGTGCTAGAGTCCAGCCCAAGTATCCATCCATGCCGAGGATCATCACCCTCATATCTTCCAACATATAGCCATGCTCGTTCATTATCCATTCAGGACACTGTTCGAAAGTGATCGAAGGCTCGAAGTGACCGAGTTCCGGTCTTCTTTTACACTCTATCATCAGCTGCTTATCTTCGCCTTTAGGTACTATCCTTCTAGATTGACCGCAACCTCTGAAATCTACATTGCCTTTAAATTTAGCTGCGGGACAGTTCCAGCAAGTTCTATCCGCATTATGTGGTTTTTCACTCATTTTCATCACGCTCTATTAACCCTCTTACGTCCTCCACCGTGGGGTTTTTCGGTGGAGTTAGATTATTACAGTAAATGAAAGCATCATCTTCAGTATGCTTGCCATTAAATATATTTTGCTCATAAACGGCCTCGTACTTCACGCTTCCTTTTAGATTGAATCCTTCATTGGGTGTCAGGACTATATCAGGAGCTTTATAGCTCTGCTTTCCGTGATATATTTTATCTCTCCGGTGGACCTCTTTGATGACATTCTCTCCCTCATATCTTAGGTTTTGAAAGATATCGATAATCTCTTCTATTATCCCCTCGCCATCTTCTACTTCCCCTCTAGGATATCTGTCCTGCCTGTGCAGATATATCCTTCCAGGATCTAACGCGAATGCTTTTGTTCCCCTCTGTATGTTTTTATATCTTTTTTTAGGTTTATCTCCTAAAGTAAGTAATCCGTTGTCTTCCAGGACCTTGTTAACGTTAACGTTCTGTTCTATCAGTTCCATACCGTGATCGGAGAGCATCATCAACCTGTCCTCTTCGTTCATCTTATCGACTATATCTCCGATTATCCGATCGATCTCTTTGAAATATTGGATGAATCTATCATGATGTTCATGTTCCTCATCATGGTAGGCGTCTAAAAGGAAGTGTTCTAACCTGTCAGTTCCGGTGAAGACAAGCATGAAATAATCCCAGTCTTTTTCCCAGTAGTGTCTGTATGCTTTTTCTCTTATCTCTAGTGTTTCGAACAGTTCATCCAGGAAGAGACTTTTGGATTTGTGTGCTTTTTCAGAGTCAACATCAACTCTGTAATTAATTTCTTCTAGATTTTTTAGCTCACTGCTGGGAGTGACAGCTCTTTTAAGTTCTGGAGAAACGAATCCAGATATAAAGTACCCATCAATCTCAGGTGCGGGGTACATCGCGGGAACATTCAGGATGACATACCTATTGTTTCCGTCTGTCCAGAAGGGATCCGTTTTAAGGGCGCGCCTGTCCGGAAAGGAAACTGAGTAAGTCCCTGGTATAAGTTCCGTGAAACCGAATATTCCGTGTTCGCCTGGATTTTTGCCCGTGACGATACTAGACCAGTTCACGTTTGAAACTTCTGGGATGGCTGCCCTCATCTTCGAAAAGTAGCCTTCTTTGATCAAAGAAGATATATTTGGGATATCACCTTTATTTGCGAGGGCTTTTATGAGGTCGTATGGTACTCCGTCCAGACCTATTATCACTTTTCTGTTCACCATATTACTCTATCTCAGAAGGTCATTCGTTATATACTATTTTCGATTTATCTTTAAACGATGGAGGATTGTTAATGTAATTGCATAGATGGGATGAAATCAGGAGTTTTATACAGTTGGAAAGAAGAGAGTAGCTGCTGGGATTTCTTTTATTTTCCAGTAAAGCTTGTCTTGAAAGGTATCTGAAAAGGCGTCAGGCTTTACTGTAAAGTTACATTTTCTTCGTCTATAGTCCTTTATCACGGGACTTTAGGGAAAAATAATAGAGAGGTGAAGGAAATGATGAGGAAATATTTACTCTAATTACTGTCTAATCGTGTGCACACTTTTTCGTAAAGATCCTCATTGATCCAAAAACCGGATTCTCTTAAATTATAAGGTGATCTACAGGGTTCTGTATTTTACCAATCTCTTTAGCTTTTAGTAAAATACCTATGGCTCCTGTTACTTTGAGACTGTGATTACTAGCTAATTCTCTAGCATCGTATTCATCCAATAAGATAAGGTCTGCTGATTCCTAGATGGCTAAAAGGATTGCTTCAGATTCATCTACATCTTTTAAAAAAGCCCGTTTTAGGTCAAGATGTTCTTCTTTAATGGGCTTTGTTTTTATCCATTCCGCTTTTTCTATACTTTCTGCATCTTTCCTGCCACCGCCTTCTACGACGCATTCGTCATAAACAGCTTCGGGGACTATAATTTCGTTGAATAATTCGTTTAAAATGTCCAAAAGGCCTATCTTTGAAAGATGTATCAATGGAGATGAGTTACTAACGACCTTCGGCAAATTCAATATCCTTCCTCCAATAAATCTTGTGTTTTTATATTTATTCTAAGTTTCCATTTAGAGCGGTACTTACCCTTATCTGATAAAGTATTATCCAGAAGCGAGTAAGAATCTGAATAATTATTTATCAACTTGTTTTCTACATCATTGGGTATATCAAAATTTAGAAAATCCATTAGATAGTGTAATCTTTTCACAACAGCTCCGTTGTTTATCTTTACTGCATAGTTTACCATCTTATCTATATTTAATTCGTCTCTTTTTTCATTCAACCCTTTTACTACTTCAATTATTCCTCCTGAATATTCCAGATGATCTAAAGAATCGATGATCGTTTTTTCAGGGACGGATATGTTGATCTGTGAAGATGCGACTGCATATTTTTCATAACCGAAAAACTTTTTCTTATCGATTTTGATGAAATTATAGGGGATGTCATGTATCGTTCTGTTTTTCTTTCTTTCTGTTGCAGCTACAAAAACAGTGAAGGGAGTTTGTTCAGTCATACCGTGAAAATTGAGAGCCGATAAGAATGCGATGTAATAATTTGAGATGAGATTTGAAGCTATAACGAATTCGTGTTCTGTGTAGATGCTCTCTGTTCCGGCTTCTAATGGGATTATCAGGTATTTCCCCCTATCTATCCTGTCTAACCAGCCCTTTTTATTTAATTTGCTTGCTATCTTCTTTGCATTATTGTAGGTAGTGTTCAATTCTGACTTTATATCTTCTATACTTATTATCTTTTTACTGGATAGTTTTGAAAGTAATATACTCTCTTTGTTGGAGAGACCCTTTCTAGTATTATTCGTCTTGGTAACCATTATTAGTTACTTAAAGCACAAGAAGTATAAATAATTACCCTCTATAGATATTTGTATGTGTGGCGGTTGAAGGTGGGAATGAATTGGTTTGAGGGTGGCTTTTTGTATTTGTGCAGAGTGTAGAATAAGGTGAGAGGCGTGTGATTCTAAAAAGGGGGGGTTGGGTTTATTTCTTTATATTCGCGACGAAACTAGAGTTTGTTTCTTCAAATTCAGGCTCTGGAAGCCCATGTTCTAAACACATATCGACCATCTCATTTGTTCCAGTCCCCCACTGTTCTATCTCTTTGATAAGGAATAGCATCTTGGCGATGAGTGGGTTTCTAGGTATGGATTCATGTTTTCCCTTTAAACTTTCAGGGGTTAGTTCACCCAGAAGTTTACCTGGATTCCAAACCTCGATCCTATCATCGAACATCCTGATCTGGACGTTAGATGTTGTTTCATAATCTCTATGACATATTGCGTTCACGATAGCTTCTCTAATCGCA
>JAWOGF010000003.1:0-15244 GCA_046497075.1 Candidatus Saliniplasma sp. | reverse complement strand
CCTCTTCTGACATCAGGAGTACCGTGACCGTGCTCGAAGTCACTACCGTTGACCTGACCTCTGCAACGCAAGTTGGTGAGGTAGGTGGCAACCGTCAAAAAGGGAGACGTTCTCCCCTTACAGGACGTTCCTGTAAGTTTTCTTCGGTAGTCCGAAAACCAGATGATATTTTTGGAATCAAATTCCAAATATCGATGGAATTCTCTTTAGAATTCCAGTAGACACGGATGAATGGAAGGAAGCACCTTCCTAACCAAAGGTTAGGTGGGTGAGGAGGTCACCACGAAGCAGTATTCCGGATCATATCGATCGATAAAAATTCTAAGAGAACGGGTCACTTTAGGGGTGGTTTTGACCTCAAAGGGATATACATTCTCATTTTTTATGACAAAGTCGACTTCGGCTTTGCCCTTACTCCTCCAATATCTCAGGTTCTAGACCTTACGAACAACCTGCGAGAAGAAGAAATTCTCGTTCAATTCACCTCTATCAGCTTCTAGAAATTACCTATAAGACCGTTTCTGAACCCGTTGTCATAGAAATAAACCTTCGGTGTTTTGACTATCTCCTTCTGTTTGTTGGTGAAAAAAGGTTGGACGAGTTTGAGCACGAAAGTATGTTCCAATATGTTCAATTTATTATTTAAATCCTGGTGGGTGAAAGCTGACTTATTTGAGATATTTGAATAATTTGTTAATTCACCTGTCTGAAGGGACAACAACTTCATCAGTTTTTTCACTTCCCTATCATCCGAGATATCGAGAACATCCCCATTATAAAGAGAATAATAAGGAATGGAACTATACATGGTCAAAAAGATAGCTGAGTCTATAGCAGTCAAGGATTCTGAACTCGGAGGAGCACGGTTCGATGTGAGGTTGAAGGAAGCGTAGTAGTTTTGATATATTACAACCTGTTTTACCATGGAGGAGATGACGTATTGATCGATAAAGAAAAAATACTAGAGATCATCGAAAACGAGAGGGCTTCAGATCCTAGATCCATGGATAGGGTAGCTAGAAAAGTATTTCCTGAACTACCCACGGGTAAGCTGGAATCTATAGAGTTGTTCGATGATTTAGTTCGAACCGGGGACTGGAGCATCTTTTGGCTGGTAACGCTTTGGATAAAACGGAAAGAGTTGTACGATCTAGAATTCATGGGATTTTATGAAACATGGTTGTACGATCACATCGACGCCTGGGGAAAATGTGACGTATACTGTTATAGAGTCTTAAATCCGATGGTTGAAAAGCATCCACGACTTTTTGAGAATGTGATGAAATGGACCGAATCTTCGAAAACTTACGTAAGAAGAGCGGCACCGGTCAGTTTACTGATTTCAACTAGAAGTTTCAAAGTCGATCAAAGTTCAGACAGAGTTTTCAAGGTTGTTGAAAAGTTGAAACATGATGAAGAAGTACACGTACAGAAAGGAGTCGGATGGTTACTGAAATACGCTTACTTGAGTTATCCTGAAAAGGTCTATGAATATTTAAAAAATAATGTAGATGATCTACCGAGGGTCATCTTCCGGTACGCTTTAGAGAAGATGCCAGAAGATGTTAAGGAAGAGCTGATGGAATAGGTTTTGAACTTCTCTTTAAAACTTATGATAATATCGATGTTGGAACCGCTGTAAGCAGGTTCTTTGAATATGGTCTTCCTATAATTATGGACAAGAATAACTCCTCCGAAGCATGGGAGTATCCTACCCTATGGTCCCTGATGTATCGTCGAGCTTTTTTTAAAACGGTTCATCACGATGCGGAAAATATTGTTTTTCTTTTCATCATAATGGAAGATATTAGTATTTTATCTCCAACGTAATGGAAACATATAAAAGGGACGTGTGATCGGAACTTTTACTTACTCGTGAGTAATTTACTCTAGAGTAAGTAAATTATTTATGTTGTTGATGGTTTGATTTATAGAGTTTTCTAAATATCGACTGCATCAAACACAAAGACAGAAAACGTAGGGTGAGAGTTTCTCTTCGTGGTCTTCTATTGAGGTTATCCTGCAGGAGTCTGGTCAGGTGCTGTTTTTCTATTATGTAGGTTATGTAACGCCTACATAGAAAAGGGCGGTTAATTGTGTAGGGGCTACAGTAGGTTAACTTGTTAGTTGGTCGGTAAATGTATTTGGATTTTGGCTGAGTGTTACGTTATGGTCTTTTATGACGATAGCTACTTTTTTTAGAGTGTCCAAACGGTTCTTAACCTGCTGTCTTGACAGATCTGTTATGAACGCTATGTCCTTGATCATTTTTGGATCGTTCATGATCGAAGCTACTTTAAGGTAGGAGAAAAGTTGAGGAACATCCCATCTATGGAGTTCATTCAATATGCTGGTCAATAAGTTTGCGTAGGTGGTGTTCGCTCTGCTTACGGTGAATCTTGTTTTTTTGGAGTATCACTCCATATGGGTATTAAATGAGATGGAGACGACTCAGATAAAAAGAAGTCGATGGATCCTTATCGGACAAAGAAGCTTATGTTACTGGAGAGCGATGAAGATGTTGACTGGATTATTTTCTACAGCAGACCTCATCTTGGTGACCTGCTACTTTTTAGTCGACAGAGGAGAAAACCGAAGGCGGTTAGGGTTTCGAAATAATCGTGATTAGTATAATCCGGATTATTGTTATAGATCATTGACATCGATCACATCTAGTCTATCAGAACTCACTTCACTTTTATCTGGAACGAATAAAAATCGTTTTTCAGCATCGAATCGTGAAAGGACTTCTTCTGCCCTATTTACATCTTTCCTGCTCACGTTATCTTTCCATTTGACCTCTCCTATGATCTCCGGTTTTTTGAATCTAAGGAGACACACGTCGATATCATAATCAGGTTTCTCTACCACCGCTTGATCCAATCCATGTTTTTGGGCTAGATGTTCTCTCACGGTGCTTTCGATCAGATGTGGGGTCACGTCATCAGCTAATCCACTCATCAACAATCTCCTCCAACTTAGCAAAAGCCTTCCGTCGCCAAGAGTCATTTCCATCTTCTACAGGCTCCATATATGTACCCGCACCAGCAGAGATTATGATCAACAATAGGTAGAGATCGATCCTACGCTTATCTGGTATATCCCCATATCCATCTACAAATGCATTCCACCAACTCTCCTTCATCTCAAGGAACGGCGGATATTTGAAGAAAGCCACGTTACAAGCGGCATCCCACCAAAGAACATCACCGACTGCCGTCAGCTTGGTCACTTGCCATTTTCCTTCAACCTTATCTAGATAGATGGTCCAATGAAAAGGACTAAAATGGATCAACGACGATCTATGATCTTTCAAATATCCCATATTCTCTTCCCATAAGTGAATTATCCGCTGGTGCAGCGATTCTGAGATCCAATTATCCTCCACCGCCTTCTTACCACTACCGTTGGCGATCTCGGCATTGAACATATACTCATTGGGACTGACTGGTAACGTGTTGTAAGGCTCATCACGTATCAGACCAGATCTCTCGTTATGGAGTTCGTTCATTCTACCAAAAACTCGTCCCACCGTTCGGAATATCTTTAGAGCTTCTGTTTCATTGACCGACTTCAAAACCTTCCCTAACTTGTTGCCACCGACCCACTCTTTGATCATATACGGTTCTGGGAAGTCGGTGCAAGTTGGGTCATGATCAAGGACCTTCGGGACAGGCAGGTCGTTTTTCAGCATGAAGTCGGTGATGACGATTTCATTGACGAAGTCACCCTCAGGAACGGTTTTTAGGATAACTCTACGGCCATCTTCGAGTAGGATGTCGTAGATGTCGTGCACCCACTTTTTGTGTACTATCTCTTGTGGAGATGAGCCTAGTTTTTTCTTTATCAAGCTGATTATTCTTTCTTTTTTTTCGATCATAATGATATTCCCTTCGAGCCAAACGTTCTTTTCAAATCTTATATCTAATCTGGATCATTTACCACATAGCATATATTTAAAATCATCAGCAGAACTCTTTTTGATAACTCCTGCAAGTGGATCTTTGAGTATATTATCTAAGCTAAGATCGCTGGATATTGATCAAATCAGACCTTTGAGGGCTCCCACACACACCCACCATCCATTCCTCGCAAAAGATGGCAGTTTTGTCTAGATTTCTTGCAAAGGATTGCAGGTGAATAACGTGCAAAAGACAGCAATTTTTCATGATTTTTCGCAATCAAATCAACGGCGGATCATAACGAAATTAACTCTATCTCAAGTTGCTTTCAAACACGAAGAATTAAAGATGTTCCTCCGAAAATTATTTTAATTTCCATCGAATGAAATACCATGGATTTGAGGGAAGAATTAGGTACGTACGAGATATTAGCTATAGCATTTGTGACCATCGGTGTTATCTTGTTACTGGTTTCAGGGTCAATTAATTACGTTGCTATTGCAGATCATGTTAGGACTAAAAGGTTTGCTGAATTGAACGAATTGAGCAGGAATATAGCGCAATCAGCAAGTTTTGTTCTCGGGATTGGTTTGTTCATGGTATTTAGGAGGATATATCAAAAATTAGATTTGGGATCTATTTTCAAGATCATCAATTATACTTACTTGATACTTGTCCTCTTTTCTCTATATCTTTTATATCTCATCTTCTTTCCTGACGGATTCATTAAAGATTTGTATTTTCTCTCTATATTTATCATACCTCGCATAAGATGGATATTGCTTGCGATAATGTTCATCTTCGTATTTATCGTCATAGTGAAAAGAGAGCGGCGACAAGAATCCGATTCGACTCCAAAACCACAAACCGAAGAACAGTTCGAATCGGACCTTTGAGGACTTTGAATTACCTCACTAAAACAGCTTAAATCGATCAACAATGGAATTGATAAACTAATTAAAATCTCACTTAAATAAATCTATATTCTCACGTTTTTTTGGCTTGAGGACCAGATCACCCTTTTCACATCCATCATCTTATTTTTTGCAACTCACGTCAGTCAACTTACACAGCTTGCACGCGAATAACGTCAGTTCTTCATGATCTTTCATACCTAACTTAACCGCAGATCATAATCAGATCGACCATCAATCGTAATCAGACCAACCGTCAATCGTAATCAGATCAACCGTCAATCGTAATCAGACCAACCGTTACTCTTAATCACAAATTACATTGTTTTCATCCGAAAGTATAATTTTATTGTGTTTCATAACGTTGTAGATGAGTAAGGATGATTTATTCCTCGATAATGATCGAAAGTTCGAAGAAGTATTTTCATCTCTTAAAGAAAAAGGATTGATAGATAAAAAAAGGAAACTTGAAGCAGTTGAAAAAATTAAACCATCTTTAAAGATGCAATTCACGAAAAGAAATACGATATTATATCGTCGGGATTGGAGGGAAAAATGGGATTTAGATGAAGATGCAATAAAATTTGTTTTATTACACGAAGAAGCACACCTTACCAAACATAGATTCGAAGCTAAAGCTTTAGCAACGATTATACCTATCACCCTTTACTTATTCATGTTATATTTGGGCACCTATATGCTTGATTTTCTAATCCAAATGTCCTTTGAATCTTGTTGTTTGCCAGGGTTTATTTTGATCGTAATAATTATTTTATCTTTCGGTTTACTGAAATTAAGCATTGTTATAGGTTTGAAAATGATACACCCATGGGCCAAACGGAATGAAACCAACTGTGATCTTTATGCAGCCAAGATACTAAGGGATCGTTTCGGAGTAGAAAAACCTTCTAGATCTGCTGAAAAGGTATTAAAACCTAAAGATTACTATCCACCGAACGCATTAAGTCAAATCAAGACATTATTGTTTACCATCCGGATACCATATTCGCTTAAGATCCTTGTCGATCCACACCCTCACTGGAAAAAACGGATCGAGAAGATAGAAAGAGTTGTAGACGAGTAAAATCATCTAAAATCTTAAATAAAAAATCGTAGTTACAGGAGTGTGGTTTAGATGAGAAAACGTTACTATTTAGGTATATCAATTATAGTAAGCACGTTATTAGGTTTTGTTTTTGGTATGTATACAGCATGGTTTTTAGGGGTCGGTGGACACTATCTGGGAATTTTCGGAGGTTTATTGATAATCATAAATCTTTTATTAATAAGTAAAATCGAAGAAATTGGTAATATACTAGACAAGTATGATGGAGTAAAAACGTAATAATAAAAACCGGGTAAATAAACACTTTAAAAATTCTTAAAAGCAGACCATGGTTAAAATCTCAAAAATTAAATAAATCCCCATTTACCTCAAATACCTTTGAACACGTCTACCAGCCGCACATCATAATCCGAACAACTGTTTGTGCTCACCCATCTAGAAAGCAAAATAACCCGCAGACTTTCACCAAAATACACTACTAAAAAGGATATAAAGGAAGTCAAAGAGGAAAATAATATCCTAACAAGAGCGAAGCTTCAGAGATAAAGTGAGGAAAAATTACATCCTAGAAGCAATAGTCCACATGAGGGAGGTGACCGAAGGTCTAGATGAGGAAGATAGTAAAAGTTAATACATCAGTTTAGAGATGATTGAACCATGGCAGCGAATAATGACAAGATGAACATCACCTACGAAGCCTACTTCAGATCCATATTCGGAACCATCGTCGAGATGTTTGGACTGTTGGAAGAAGAGGTGGGAAGAGAAGAAGCTTTGAAGAGGATATCCAAATTCTCCGATGAAAAGAGCGTAGAGAACAGGAAAAGGATAATCGAATCAAAAGACATCCAGAACTTCGAAGATTTTAAGAAAGTCTACAAAGAAGAATTGAGTTCACCACCCTTGAAGGACTGTTTGTCTTACGAGGTCAAAAAAGATTCTGATACCAGATTCAAGTTCGACGTTCACAGATGCCTCTGGGCTGAGATCTTCAAGCAGTTAGATGCTTCAGATATCGGTTACGAAGTGTCGTGTAAACCGGACCTCGAGGTGGCCCCAATATATCATCCTAACGTGGAGCTAAAGAGAACTAAAACCCTGATGCAGGGTGATGATCACTGCGATTTCGAGTATATCTGGAAGGATGATTGATCCGCTCAACTTGATATCCCGAGTAGTTCGGCGACCTCCTTGAGCTTCTCCTCGCTTATATCGAAATCCCACTCGCTTTTAAGTATCTCTTCCAGGTATTCCATACCGCCTTCTCCGTCATAGACTGAATCTATCATATCCGCATATATACTCGGAGTGACGTTGTATACATGTATCAGATCATCCAGATCGTATTTAATTTTCTCTATGTCGGTCGGTATAGCCATACATTTTTGAGCCATCAGCGGACATGTTATCGTATCCCTCTGGATGGAGAACTCGAAGAATTTCTGGCACATGGGACAGTAGTACTTACCCATGGGCATGTCTCCTAAGATAGACGTGTCGTCGAGTTCTATATCTTTATTGAAGTCTAGTCTCTTGAAGTCTAGTCTCGCCTTTACACTCTTCAGAGCTTCTTCGAGTATCTCGAAGAGCTTATCTTTCTTCCAGACCTTATCGATATCCGTAACTATGAATGTAACTTTGTCTTCTTCCACCCTCTGTGCGGTTTCACATCCGCTGACCGTGATTATGAAACTCTTGATGGTCTGGAGCGGCTGTTCTTCGTATCGTATATTCCAATCTTTTAGGAAATCGAAGTAGATATCAGCTAGTTCTTCAGCTTCATCCGTATCTATGAATCTAGCCAAAATCATCTGAGGTATCTTCGGATAGAAAAGTCCAAATTTCTCCAGCCCCTCCGTTGATTCTGGAGGCATGTTTTCAACTGCTATCGGTGAGTTCAAACATACCTTAGGCATGTACGGACAGACCGGCTCGTCCAGTTCGAAGAGTTTCTTACACGTGACGCACCAGTACCTCCCTGAGTCAGATTTTTCACCCCTTGGAAGGTTTTTCACCTTCTCGATTATCTTTTCTTTGTTCTTGAACATGTTTTTATATATTCATTTATAGCTTAATATATCTTAAGGCGTAGGAAAATGATGTGTTATCTGCGAATTATTTCGTTTAATCCGCAGAACTACGTTCGAGGAATGAAGGGATAAAATCCCACACATCCGCAGTGGAAATGAGGGTGAAAAGATTCTAATCCTGCTCATATTCTATCACCTTCTTCGGCCTTTTACTGGATTGTTCCACTATTCCATATAAAACAACCCATGAAATGATCTTTTGGATAGCTTCGCTAGATATTATCTAGAATTGTATCCTAGAAATCGAAGAAATTTTCCAGTAAATACCGGTACACTCCCATAAAATCATTATCAAAATCTCCCCATCCACCAAACGCACTTCGTAACAAAGACACATATCATTCTTACCATAGATGGAAACTTATTTATCATGTCGAAAGCATTGAATTATAGATGGTTGAACTAGAAGGGATAAGAAAAGATTTCGAATTCATCGAAGACAGAGTGGAGGGAATCTTACTTTTCGGATCTTCTGTAAAAGATGAAGTTACCCAGCGTTCTGATATAGATATATGTTTGGTAAAACCTGACGAAGATGATATCCTGATGGTAGTTTTCAAAGAATTGGGAGGTAAGTATGATGTCAAAATATTCGAAAATTTACCTCTTACGGTCCAGATGAGTATTATAAAGGATCACAAAGTGATCTTAGGAGATGAAGTTGAATTATCTTTTTATTTTTATCAGTTCAGAAAGAGGTGGAGAGATAACAAACACCGGATCGAGAAGTTCTCTTTTGACTCCACTTCTGAGATGATCGAAGCAAGGAGGAAATGGTCTGATGAAAAAAGACAGATATCTCAAGAAGATTGAGACCTTCGAAAAGGAAAAGGAATTTATCGAAAACCATGAGATCAAAGACGATACCAGCGAGAGAGCTGTACTATACTCTTTACAGATCTGTATCGAGGTCGCTATGGACTTGGCTGCCATGAGAATCAAAGATACTGGTCTCGTTGTTGAGGATGATTACACCAATATCGAAAAATTGATCGATGAAGATATTCTAAGCGAAGAGAAGGGTTCTCTGTTAAAACAGTTCAACGGTATTAGAAACGCTATAGTTCATAAATACGACAAACTTAACATAGATATCATAAAAGAGGCGATCAACAAGATAGGAGATCTTTCTGAAACTGTCAATAAGATATCAAAATAAGTTTTGATGTAGATCCCCTTAAGTCATATCAGCAAGTTTTTGCTTATCCTTAAATATCAACTCACCCTTCTACTCATCCATCACCTGTTCAAATATAGATCCTTCGTCTTTTTCTACCTGTTCTTTTCCTTTTTCGGTCACTTTCACTTCGGTTACAGTGTTCTCCCCAGAATAAGACATTCATTGCTTGTGATAATGTTCGTAGTCATGTTTATTGCGATAGTAATAAGAGAATGGCTCGAAGAATCTCACCCGGATCGAGAATCATCAACAGAGGACGAGTTTGGATCAGACCTCTCCGGGATCCCCCCCTTCCACTCACCATCTATCATAATTATGGCTAACGGTTGTTATTCCCACCACGGATATAGCTCATCCTATATCATACCAGAAAGGTACTGCGGCTTCTAGATTTTTAGATGTTCTTGATACAAATTGTAAATGATTTTGAAATAACGTTAAATGCTCGAGAATCTACCATTTTATACGGAGTGTGATTATATATGAAGATATTGATAGCAGATGAGAATAGAGCAACAAGATCCCTTATAGAGAATGAGATGAAAACCGGGGGCCATAAAGTAGAAAAGAGAGAGGATGAAAAGGGGCTGATAGAAACATTGAAAGGGGAAGAATTCGATATACTTTTCCTGAGCTGGACCTTACCTGGAAAGAGTGGCCTTGAATTGACGAAGAGGATCAGGAAAGGCATCAAGGGCAAAAAACCGTATATCATTTTGATGTCCCCCGAGGATAAGGAATCTGTAGAACTGATAGATTCACTAGAAGCTGGCGTCAATGATTTTCTTGTAAAGCCCGTGAACGAGGAGTTGATAAAATCTCGTATGAAGAAGGCAAAGATCGCACTCGATATCGAGGAACGTCAATTGACTATAAAACCTCTCGATACACTGAAAGAAGAGCATGGATTGCTGAGAAGGATGGCTGACATAGTGGAAGTCGTCCACTTCCAGATAAAGAAAGATGTACCCGAAAAAACTCTTAATTGGATCGGATCTTCCAGCTTAGTTCTCGAAAAGGAAGTTCACCATAAGAAAGAAAATCTTTATTTGATCAGTTTTGTCGAAAATGCCATGGAAGAGCAGGGTGAGAGTCCAAAATCTAGACTGTTCTCACGTGCATCTTTGAAACAGATCGAAGAAGAACACAAAGAATTAGAAAAGATGGTCATGGACCTTCAGCAGAAGGTAGCTGACTACAATGACGGCGAGGTTCACCCGAAAGATATCAGAGATCACCTGAAAAAATACAAGGAATTACTTAGAAATCACCTCGTCCGCGAAGAAAAATATCTGTTCCCTCTCAGCGCGAAGTACATGGATAAAGACACCTCGATGGAACTGATGCAGAAATTTGACGATATCGACACCAAAGTGGGGAAAGAAAAATTAGAGAAGATCGAAAGAGAGATGCTCGAAAAGGAAAAGTGACATACTCCCCCGCCTAAATCTTCAGGATAGTATCCCTTGATCCTCGGGCAAAGCCCTGCGGATACGGAGGAATCTTTGAAGTCGTCTCGCTAGTCTTGATGATGCGAAAAAATGCTCATCACGAGACCACCTCTGGACGTGCCATCGGCCTTACACGGAATTTTTAATAAAATTCCGTGAATCGATGGAAAATCCAACGGATTTTCCAGTAGATGTTAATGACTTCCGCAGGGATATCGCCTCCCTGAGCAAGCCCTATATTCAAAGCACCTACGCTATCTCGATGTGCTTCTATGCCACACTCTTTGCACTTGAATAGCCTACCTCACCTGATTTTTCTCTCTGAACCACATTTAGGACATTTACTACTTGTTCCACGCAACCCTTAAACTCATCATATAGTTCTTCGGACGACCAGTCGAACTCTTCGTCTTCATCAAAAAAAGATCCTCTTCTCTTGTAGTTCAGTTTATTCCAGAGAGTAGAACAACCTATCGCTAATCCCTCCGCTTCTTCAGGGTCATCCCACTCGATATTGAATCTGTTCGTCCGCTTCATCAAGACCATAATATCATCCTCAGCATACTATTTGTACACTTATTGGGGGGAAGTCGGTGAAAGTTGATATGCTATCGCCATTAATCCACCACCTAAAGATGGTGGCATTCTGGCTGATTTATGTAAGATATAATAGTTTTCTAAAATGATATGGATAAGGAGGGTCGTTCAGTATAGCATCGAATAAAGTAAACCGAATGGATACGTAGATCGTTCTCCTGTTATTACTCTATATCGTCCGGTACTTTTCCTTCAAAAACTCCATCACCCTGATACTCATCGACCAGTTCTGCTGTCCCGGTTCCGTCGTCCTGGAATACTTCCGGACAGATCGCATTGCACTGACCGTAGACGATACAGGTGTCCCGGTCTAGAACTATTTTTCAGCATATAGTTTCACATCTCTGATGAAGTGTTTTCCATGTATAATTTTGTATCTCCTCTACTTTCCTAAACTGAGTGCTCCAGTCAATATCAGCACTATGATCGCGATGACCACCGCCCATAGGAGTCCAAATATCCACCAGCCAACTATAAATGCTACTACAGATAGCAGCGATATTCTTCCCCATGCCATAGATATTGCCATTCTATTTCACCTCCTTTTTGACGATTAGAAAGGCCCTCCAAGGGTAGGAAGGAATATTCCCACCAATATAGCCACTATCCAGACAACCACCGCTGTTATTATCGCCTTTAACCAACCCATATTGTAAAGGCTTGCTATCGCGATGGTCCAAACTATACCCGCTAATATAGCCGCGATTATACCTCCGCCCAAGAAAAAGGCTGCCAAGGCATATATTATCGCGCCCGTTAGAGCAGCTATTATCGCAGTCCCTATGCTCTCTTTTTCTCCGAACGCCTTCGTCACTACATATATGATGATCGTGGAGATGATCAGCGCTATCAGGAAGTAAATTATTGCTGACATCAGGTCGTTAGTCATGTTATCTACCTCTCACCTTATCTATCGAATGATATTTCATAATCACACCTCACTATATTTTAGTTAAATAGTACCCATAATACCTAACCAAATATTTAACTAGTTTCTTCAAAATCATCAACAAGTTAGTGAAGGTTTTGATACAATTTTTTAAGATCATTAGACATGTGCAAAAAAATAGAAGTTATAGACTAGGATCGGAAACAGTGATCAACACAAAAAAGCAGCACTTGATATCACCTTTTACTTCGTCCATCTAAGATATCCAGGGCGGTGTAGAATCTGACCTCATTTTTCGAACTCATTTAGTTCAGTGGTACATGGGAAAATATCTTAGAAATCGAACTCTATTACTCTTTATCAAGACTGTTATCATATTTGCTTTCAGCAGCGTTCTCAGTCGAGAAAAGTTCTTCAGCCTCTTGCTCCGTAATGATACCTTTTTTAACAGCTAACTTCGGAACTAGGATATCTTTTTCATTGGATTCTTTAGCCAATTCTGCAGCTTTCATGTACCCGATCTTAGGACTTAAAAGCGTAGCTAAACTCGCACTAAATTCAAAATGTTCCCTACATTTAGATCTGTTAGCAGATATCCCCTGAACGCATCTCTCCCTAAAAACAGGTAGAAAATTATTCAACATCCATACGGATTCCATTATGTTGTAAGTGATAACCGGTGTCATCACGTTCAACTCCATCTGACCTGCTTGAACGGCCATATCAACGGTAGTAGCGTTTCCAACGATATGGAAGGATATCATGTTCAAACATTCAGCCATGACTGGATTGATTTTTCCCGGCATTATAGAAGAACCTGGTTGAACCGCGGGTAGTTTTATCTCAGACATCCCGGTCTTCGGTCCACTGGAAAGTAACCGTAGATCGTTAGCTATCCTGATCAGTTCATGCGCTAAATTCTTCAAAGCCCCCATGAAATTACCCATAGGCATCCGACTCTGTAACATTTCGAAACTGTTCTCAGCACTTATAAATTCTATATCAAATTTCGATGACAATTTTTTAACGACCTTATCCCTGAATCCTTCAGGAGTGTTAACACCCGTTCCTGTTGCAGTACCACCAATAGGTAGTTCATACAGTTCTTTCAAAGAAGTTTCTAAATTCTTAAAGGACCTCTCGATAGTTCTAGCATATCCAAAAAATTCATCTCCTAATGTCACCGGAGTGGCGTCCATCAGATGTGTTCTACCAGATTTAGCGATATCTGAGAACTCCTTACCCTTTTCTTGAAAATCTTTTTTCAATCCTTTTAAGTCTTCCACGAGGTCTTGAGAGATATCGATTAATGCGAGATGCGATGCAGTTGGATAAGTATCATTGGTAGATTGGGACATATTTACATGGTCGTTGGGATGCATATGGTCATAATCACCTTTCTCTTTACCGGCAAGTTCCAACGCTTTATTTGCTATGACCTCGTTAACGTTCATGTTTAAAGATGTGCCTGCTCCGGCCTGGAATACATCGATTTTGAATTGATCGTAAGAACTTCCATGTAGTTTTTTACAGGCTTCCAGGATATATTCACCTTTTTTCGGGTCCAGTTTCTCCAGTTCCATATTAGCTTCCGCACAGGCCTTTTTCAGAATAATGTAAGAATCTATCAACTCCGGAAAAGCAGTTCGACCGGTTACAGGGAAGTTCTCCACGGCTCTTACAGTTTGAACACCGTAAAGAGCATCATCGGGAACTTCTTTCTCTCCCAACGAATCACGTTCTTTCCTCATTTCATTCATCCTCTTTCTGGAGCTTTGACCTGGCTTTTCCGATAGCTATGTTCGGAGGTACGTTTTTGGGGCACACCTTCTGACAATTGGTGTGGAACTCACAAGCCCACCATCCATCCTCATGATCGGCCAACTTAAGTCTATCTTCATCATCCCTGGTATCGATATGAAATCTGTACAATTTAGCAAGTGCTGCCGGTCCGCGGTAATTTTTATTTTCACCGTCCACCGGACATGCTCCGAAACAGGCTGCACATAGTATGCAGTTGGTATAATCCTCCAACTCACTAACATCTTCGGGATCCATCTCATACTCCTTTTCCAGAACCTCATTTCCGGTCTTCAAGATCGGTTCCATATCCCGATAATATTCGAAGAATTTGTCCTGATCGACTATCAAATCTTTCTCTACAGGGAGGTGAGGTAGAGGTTCTACAAGTACAGTCCCGTCCTGGATATCCTCTCCTTTATCAAGCGCGGGGTAGTGCTTTAACTTCACCTTGTCTTCACCCTCTACTAGAGTTTTTACCTGTGTTCTACAGGCCAAACGTGGAATTTTGTTTATCAACATGGCGCATGAACCACATACTGCTCCTCGACATGAGTAGCGAAATGAGAGTGAATCATCCAAATTCTCTTGGATGTAAAATAGGGCGTCTAGTACGGTCTGTCCGGATTCATGAGGGACTTCGAATTCGTCATAATGTGATTCATCACCATCATATCTGAATATTTTGAGTTTCATCAGTACTCACGCTCCTTGACTTCAAATCTATCTAAATTTACAGGAGAATACTCCAATTCCGGTCCTTCAACACCCTTTCTAACAACTGTGTGTTTCAGATATTGTTCATCTCTTCGTTCGGTGAAGTCGGTCCTGTAATGTGAACCTCTGCTCTCTTCTCTTCTGACAGCCCCCATAGCTACAGCTTCAGCGATAAGAAGCATGTTCCTTAACTCTAAAGTTCTGATCAAGGCCTGGTTGAACTTTTTATCATCGGATTCAACGTACACATCTTCAAATTTTCCTTTTAACCGCTTGATCTTATCAAGTCCCTCTTCCATCGTCTCACCCTCTCTGAACACTCCGAAGTGCTGGAACATGGTTTCCCTCAGATCTTTCAATATCTCGCTGTAGAGGATACCCTCTTTTTTCCCAACGATAGAATCGATCAATTTGCTATCTTTTTCTATAGCATCCATGAAAATGGATTCATCGAGTTCTTTACCGTTCATTTCCTCTGAAGCTTTCTTTCCGGCGATCTTTCCGAAAACGACTGTTTCTAGAAGTGAATTTCCACCTAACCTATTGGCACCGTGAACACTGACACAAGAACATTCACCAGCGGCATAGAGTCCGGGTACATCTGTTTCACAATCGTTATCGACCAAAATACCTCCCAT
>JAWOGF010000040.1:0-17853 GCA_046497075.1 Candidatus Saliniplasma sp. | reverse complement strand
AATGATAGGGAAAGAGGGTCAACCTTAGAAGTCACACTCTCAAAACTTAAGCAGGTCAACCCAGAGGCACAGATAGTGGCTTTATCCGCAACCATACGTAATTCGGAGGACATCGCAAACTGGTTAGATGCAGAACATCACAAGAGTGAATGGAGACCCGTTGAACTCAGGCTCGGTGTTTTTTACGAAGGTATCATCAATTTCGAAGACTGTGAAACCTTACGTACCAAAGATACCGATGCCGTACCTGCTTTATGTGAACCCACAATAGAGCAGGGTGACCAATGTTTGGTTTTCGTAGGGACTAGAAGATCCACAGAAGCGGTAAGCGAGCAGATGTCTAGGTCGATATCTAAATATCTTGATGAGGATGAAAAAGAACAGCTTAAACAGATAGCTGATGAGATCAGGGAGAACAGCAGTACGTCCATGGGTAAAAGGCTTGCAAGTGATATGAGAAATGGTACAGCCTTCCATCACGCGGGACTTAATAATTTTCAAAGGAAATCCGTTGAGAATGCTTTCAGAAATGGATTCCTAAAATTGATCTCAGCGACACCTACATTAGCTGCTGGCATCAACCTCCCTGCTAGAAGAGTGGTTATCAGGGACTGTAGGAGGTATGATCCCATTCAGGGCTACAACGCTCCGTTACCGATCCTAGAAGTTAAACAGATGTGTGGTCGAGCAGGTAGACCTGGATTCGATGATCTGGGAGAAGCTATTTTAGTTGCAAAGAGAAAGAGTGATGCAGGCAATTATTATGACAACTATATCATCGGTGAAAGCGAAGCTATCATGTCTAGGTTGGTTACGGAACCGGCTTTAAGAAGACATCTTTTAGCTCTCATAGCTACTGGGCACTGCAAGGAAAGGAAAGAATTATTGGAATTTATTGATCAAACATTTTACGTTCAGAAAAGAGAAGTTTCAGATATCGAAAAGAGAGTCGATAAAACCTTAGATATGCTTGAAACAGAAGGGTTGATCGAAACGAAAAACTGTCTCTCTGCTACGGAATTTGGTAAGAAGGTATCCGACGTATACATAGATCCATTATCAGCCATTATCATCAGACAAGCTGTTGATCGGGGTAAGAAGGGTATACCGCTTTCTTATCTTCACACGATATGCAGAACTCCAGATATGTACACGTTCTACATCACGAAATCTGAGATGTCTAAATATATTGAGAAAGCGGAATCAGTAAGGGCTGACCTTTTCGAGGATATTCCACAGGATGAGGTGGAACTGGAAGATTACTTAGGAGCTTTCAAAACCGCAGTGATGCTGCAGGACTGGATGAAAGAAGTACCAGATGACGAGATAGCTGAAAAGTACAATATCGGTCCTGGAGATATCAGAAATAAGGTTGAAACAGCTGAATGGCTTTTACATTCCGCTGCTGAGATCGCAATGTTATACAATCCTCAAAAATCTAAGATGTTGAGGGAGATAACCGAGAGGGTAAAGTACGGTATCAAAGATGAACTCATGCCGTTGATGGAATTGGAAAATGTAGGAAGAATTAGAGCTAGGACTTTGTATGAAGCCGGTTACGAGGACAGTCAAGCAGTTAGGACCGCTAAAAAATCCGAACTTATGGGATTGGAAGGAATCGGTGAACGGATCAGTGATCTAGGGATCGACGACGGAGGAATTATTTCGACAGATAACCGTACGAATAAAAAAGAGAAAGAAGAAGAGGAAAATGAGGGTCAATCTTCTTTAGCTGATTTCTAGATTCATGTGTTAAGATCTTTTCCTAATTTACCTTTTACAGATTCTATCTTACCCGTTATCCGACCCTTTGCTCCTTCTCGATCATCGATGACTATCCGCGTTTCAACTCTTTTAGAAACTTCTCGTATATGTTCATGACATCTCTTGATAAGACCCATCACTTCGTCCCATTCCCCTTCGACTATAGTTCCCATAGGTGTTAGTTTGTAATCTAGACCACTATTATCAACTATATCTAGAACTTTAGAAACGTGTTCGCTCAAACTCTCTCCCTTATCCAAGGGCACGATGGCAAATTCCACTATCATCTATATCACCTATAACGATATTATACCGGTAAAATTAAAAGTTATTGGAAAGGCACAAATTTAAAATCCCTTTAACAGATAATCACAATGTGATTCGATGAAGAAGATAGGAGTGATCGGAGGAACTAGTTTCAAGGATTGGGATGGTTTTGAAGTTGAAGAGGAGATAGATGCTTATACATCATGGGGTACGCCTTCATCCCCGCTTTTAAAAGGTGAGATCAATGGTGTACAGGTCTTTTTACTGCTTCGACACGGTAAAAAGCATGATATCCCACCGCACAAGATCAACCATAGAGCAAATATATACGCTCTTCAAAGAGAAGTAAAAAACATCATAGGTATCTCATCGGCAGGCGCTTTAAATGAAGATATAAATGTTCCAGCTATATCGATACCCAGGGATTACGTGAACTTCTGGAACGTGCAGACCTTCTACGATGAACAGATCAAGCACGTGACACCCACACTTTTAAACGACATCAGAGAAGGCCTACTAAAAGCATCTGAAAAGGTCCAGAAAGATGTTCGAGATGATGATGTTTACGTCATGACAAGAGGTCCAAGACTAGAAACAAAAGCGGAAGTCCAGATTTTGAAAGGATTCGGAGATATCGTGGGTATGACCCTGTGTCCCGAAGCCACGTTGTGTCAGGAGAACAGTATCGACTACGCATCCATAACCACTGTTGATAACTATGCCCACGGCATCGGACCGGATACGGTGAATTACGAGGATATCGTCGAAACAGCGAGGGATAATTGGGAGAACGTAACTAAGATTATAGAAGCATACTTTAAAGGGTTGTGATAAACATGAGTTTAGTTATCAAAAATGTAGATATCATCGGTAAAGACGGTATCTGGGATGTTCTGGTCGAAGACGGTGAAATAAGAAGCATAAGTAAAGATGAAGATGGTGACGAGATCTTAAACGCAGAAGGCAAATACCTATCTCCAGGGTTCGTCAACACCCATACCCACGCGGCCATGAGTTTACTTAGAGGTTATGCCGATGACATGCCGCTGCAGAAATGGCTTCAGGAGGAGATCTGGCCTGTTGAAGCAAGATTGAACGAAGATTATGTTTACTGGGGAACTAAACTAGCCTGCTTGGAGATGATCAAAACGGGTACAGTCGCTTTCAACGATATGTATTTCTTCATGGAATCCACGGCTAAAGCTGTAAGTGAGATGGGTATGAAGGCTGTGCTCAGTTATGGTATGATAGATCTTGGAGACGAGAAAAAAAGGATATCTGAGATAGAAAAGACAGAAGATTTTATCGAAGATTTGGAACGATACAGCAATATCCAACCGGCCTTAGGGCCTCATGCAGTATACACCGCTTCCAAAGAAATGCTGGGATGGTGTGCTGAAAAATCAACTGATGAAGACCTTTTAGTGAACCTTCATCTTGCAGAAACTGAAAATGAGTTGAAGGATTTTAAACAAGACAATGATATCTCACTTACTGGGTATCTAAAAGAAGTAGGTCTGTTGAATGAGAGATTGATAGCCGCTCACTCAGTTTGGTTGGAAAACGGAGATTTCGTTAATTTAGGTCAAAATAAAGTCACCGTCAGCCATAATCCCACATCGAACATGAAGTTGGGAGTGGGCAAACCGATGAATTATTCTAAACTTAAAGAAAATGACGTAAAAGTCACTATCGGAACCGATGGCTGTGCATCTAATAACAATCTAGATATGTTGGAAGAGGCCAAGATGGCAGCTGTACAGCAGAAGATGCATGGACACCCGACAAGATTACCTGCGGATGAGGCTTACGAGATGATAACTAAATACGGAGCTGAAGCTCTCAAAACTGATGGAGGAGTAATAAAAGAGGGAAAAGCAGCGGATTTAATTCTTATAGAAAAAGGTGTGACATCGATACCTGGACACAATCCGATTTCGGATATCATCTACTCCATGAGCGGTTCTGATGTAACTGATGTTATAATAGACGGTAAGATCGTGATGCGTAACAGATATGTAGATGGAGAAGAAGAGATAATGAAAACCGCAAAAAGTAAAGCTATGGAATTGGTTTCGGGGAAGTGATATCTATGCTCGAATTATTGAAAGGATCATTAGAAAGTTGTCCAGTAGTTGATATGGGGGATTATCATTATTTCATTCATCCTTTAACAGACGGTCTTCCACAGGTGGAACCGGAACTGATAAGCGAGGTTGTAGATGCAGTTATCGAACACGCTAACTTAGATTGCGATTATATACTGACAGCGCAGTCCATGGGATTTCCGTTAGCTTCTGCGCTTTCCATGAAAACAGGTATCCCTTACAAGTTCATCAGAAAACGAAAGTACGGTTTGGAGGGGGAGATCTCGATAAGCCAGATCACAGGTTATTCAGAAAGTGAGATGTATATCAATTTCGTTGAGCCCGGGGATAAAGTATTTTTCATAGATGATGTTTTGAGTACCGGTGGTACCCTAAGTGCTATAGTAAAAGCGCTGGATAAGATCGGTGTCGAGATAGTAGATGTGATGCTGATCTTCGAAAAAGTAGGCGTTAAGGAACATTTAGAGAAAGAGTTAGGTATCAAAATAAAAACCCTACTCAGATTAGATATGGACGGAGACAAGGTCAAGGTTCTAGGAGAAGGTATCTAGTCCTCTTTCAGGACCCTTTTCAAGTTTCCGCTTTCATTTTTTTCTGAACCATCATCTTTTATAACCCGGGTTTTTGGTCGAACCGTTTTTCTTTCCCGGATCACCCGCTGCTTTTTGCTTCCTCCTCCCTCATCCGATATAGTTTCGATATCCTGCTCGTTCACCACCACATCTTCATCTTCTTCCTTCACATCTCCTTCTTCATCTTCGGATTCTTGGATCTCTGTTTCTTCTTTGATCACACGGTGTTTTCGAAAATAGTCTTCCTTATCCTTTGCATCTTCTTTCTTTTTCAAGACAGGACGTTCATCTATACCTTCTTTTCCATTCCCTTTCTTTTTCAAGACAGGACGTTGATCTATACCTTCTTTTCCATTCCCTTTCTTCTTCAAGACATTTAGCGCTTCAGTTTCCTCAACCGCTTTCTCCTTTTTTTTCGTAAGGACAGGTAATTTCTTGACGAAGTTTTTAGAGAACTCATCTTCCTCTATTATGTTTTCTTCACTGTCCTCTTTCGGTGTCTTCCTCAGGTATTTAAGATATAATAAGATCAGTAAAATAATAAATATGATGGTACCAAAACTTGCAGCCTCTTGATTCGATAAGCCCAACCATCCAGGTTTTGGGGGTGAAACGTCAAGGTCATAATATTGGGTGTTGATTGTATGATCGGCTCCTAGAGTATTATTTTCTGTGGCTTTGATATAGTACTCATGATCTCCTGGTTCAAGATACATCTCGTAATAGTATTTTTTACCATCGAATGTATCTTGGTCGGATTCATTGTGTTCTTTCATTTGATAGTGGTTTCCATCGACTACCAGTTCTAAACTGTTTGGAAGGTGTCCGTCTTTATCTTCATAGACAATCTCCCATCTTATTCTTGTTGGCTCGTAGGTGACTTCTATACTTTTATTGAGTATTTTCGGCGGGTTATTTACAGGTTTTACTTCTAAGGAAAAAGGTATTTTCGTTTCCCATTCCCCGGATATGGTAGCGTTGAAAGTCATGTTTACAGTTCCCGAGAAGTAATCTTCTGGCGAGAAATATATCGAGTTAGTTTTGATATCAACTTCAACATCACCTGTATCAGATACATCCGTAATCTCTGCAGTTGGGGGTAGGTAGTCGTAAATGTTATAGTTAAGAGAAGTCCCCTCGTCCACGGATGCGTTCAAAATATCTTTTGATTCGAATTCACTATCCTCATCTACATATATCCTATCATCTCTGAACGCTGAGTTTATCACTTTTATCTGGGAATTGATCAGGTAGAGATGATATCTGCTGTTCAATATACTTGCTCTTTTTATCACTGAAGAGCTGTCTTCAAATCTCAGGGCATATTCTTCGTTATTGGAAAAAATATTTCCATCGAGGTAAGGAGAACTTTCCCGTATGTTAATCCCGTATAAAATATTGTCCGATACTGTGTTGTCTATGAAATCGATCGATGTTTTTAACTCTACACCTGCATGATTATCAATGATCTGGTTATTGACTGCTATACCCTCCGATTCTTCAATAAATAGGCCGGTGTCTGAACTCCTGCGGATAATGTTCTTTTCAAAAACAAAATCATAGGACCGCTTGATAAGAACTCCGCGCTCTAAACTGTCGCTTATCAAATTATTTTTTACTATTGCACCATCACCCGATAGTCGGATACCAAAAGAGCTTCCACGGATATTATTATCCTTTACAGATATGTTTCTAGAATCTCTTATATCGATCCCCCATCCGTCTATATCTCTGACCTCATTGTTTTTGATCACCCCGCTCCCTTGTTGAACCAAAAGGCCATGTCCTTCTTCTTCGAATATATTATTTTCTACTAGTGGTCTCCCTCGGTCAATATTGATACCTACCTCGTTACCACTGAATGTGTTATCGATGATAGAAACATTCGAGTTATGAGTTCTAACTGCAGTCGGATTGTTGATGAAGATGTTATCTTCTATCAAAGGAGCTCCTTCTTGGATGGTAACACCGTTTTCAAGTGTATTCTTGATTTCGTGGGATGAAACACGTGCACTAGTGTTTTCGAGGTAGATGCCTTTGTTATTTAGTATCCGATTGCTCGTAAGAATAGGTGAACCGCCAATCGCCTTTATACCGTATCCGTATGAATGAGTGAATTCGTTGTTAAATGATTTAAAAGATGAATTTTGTGATATTATACCACCATGAGTTGAATTTTCGAAACTGCATTCGTTAATACTAGGAGTGGCCGATTCGATAGTAACATCGATGAAATTGTCTTCAAAGTTCGAACCTTCAATGGATACAGAATCAGATCCAAGTATCAGTCCTGGATTCTCTTGGCTATCTCCTAGGAACTCCAATTTAGAATCTCGTATATACCCTGAACTATCAGCCTGGTAGTCTATTCGAGTACCTTTATCCTTATCCATATCTAAAGCTTCATCTTCCTCGAGACCATTTTCGTTATAAGACTCCCATATACAATCATCATCGACTTCGACCCAATATCCCCTACCTGGAACCATAGTATCGTTTTCTGAGAGATAGACCTCTTCTCCAGAGATGACGGTAGATACGGATTCTATATCGTCTAAGATGTCTGAGAATGCGTTAGAAACTGTTTTTTCCTCGGGATAGGGATAAGATACCATGTTGAACCCTTCTTGGAGCTCTATTTCAGAATTTTTTGGTAGAACTCCGCTGATTTCGAAGGTAAATTCATCAGTAATATCTAAGTTAACGCCCATCTCTTTGGTGATCTCATCGAGGTCGTTGAAATGATCTTCCCGATCTGGTCTAAAATTGATATATCCCTCTTCTTGATCGTAGTGCCAGGCCGATTCGTAATGACCTTCTAAAGGATCTAGAACGCTCCTTATTGAGTTGTTTTCACGATGAAATGGAAATGATAGAAGATTATGACCTTTATCGAGTTCAAAAGATATCGTAGAATGGTGCCGTTTATAGTAAGGTTGGATAAGAGAGTTTTTTACTCTTAGTGTTCCTCCGTCTTCGACTATTATTTCACCCCCGTCTGATGCTTTGATGAAAAGTTCAGTATCTTCGATTTGAAGGTATCCCCGGATTATCAATTTTTCATCTAAGATGATCTCCTCGTCCACCCATTCTTCTGTATCATTTTGATCGATAATACGGGTGTTGATGAACGCCCCTTCCCCTAAATCCATGGGGATGCAACTCACTAATAATAGGAGCAGTATGAATATGGATATTATTAAACCAGATATGTTTTTTTTCATAACCGTTGTTTTCTCCTTGCTATAGGACTTTAAGAAGAAATAGTATTTATTACCTGATATAAAGTTTAGCCTCGATAATGTTCATCCGCCGCTTACGGGCGGAAGTACTGCTATCTCATCTCCATCCTCGATCATTTTATCAGCTCTACCAGTTTGTTTGTTCACAGCTAAGATTAACTGGCCGTCTAATTTTTTTAAACCTGGATATTTTTCCTTCAATCGATCCAAAACATCTTTGGCTTTAGACCCTTTTTCAATATCCATATCGAGGTCTTTCGTACCAACTATTTCTCTAGCCGAGGCGAAGAACTTCAATCTGATATTCACGGTAGATTGCATCATCCTTTATTCATACTACGCTATATTTGGAATTTTCCCTCGATCAAGATGCAGTTATTGCAAACGTGCTTTATCTTAATTTTTCATGTAGGTACCATAACAATTATAACCAATAACTTAAATTAGAAACCATGTCCTTTGAAATAAAGATATCGAGCCATACCCCAGCAGCAGGGGATGATCTCAATGAAATATTGGAAGATTTTCTTTTGGACATCGGTTACCTATCAGGTAGGAAAACCGGTGAAGAAGCGCATGAAAGCGTACCTTTCAGGTTGTGGACTGATGTTTTTCTAAAGGATCCTGAGGAACCCAGGACCGTGGACGAAATGGCGGCCATATTAGAAACGTCCAAACCCACAATATATCGTCACCTCCGGAAACTAAAAAATATGGACTTGCTCGAATCTGAAGAACTGGTTTTAGAAGACAACGGTGAAGTTATAAAGAAGGGGTACAGGATCCGTCAGGGCGATCTATTGACTGCATGGCATGTGACTGAAGCAAATGTCGAATCCACCTTGAAGAGGTATAGACAAACGATAAAAAGAATAAAAAAGTTGATCGAGGATTGATACCGATGACAGATAAAGATAAAAATAAAATAAGTTCCGCTTTAACTGAGGGATCGCATTATTCAGTGAAATCCCTAGCCACACGGGAAGAATTATTAGAGACTAGAGGATTTTTCGAAGGTTATATCACCCTGGGTAGGGGTCACGCTCTAAGAGTTAGATTGGATGACTCCCACGGTGAGGATGAAAGTGAGGTAAGGATAATCCCGAATCACATGATCACATCCATCGACGTACTGGAAGAAAAAGAATCTTTGGAAGATGATGAAAGGACATCCAGTTCCTACTTTGGGTGATAATATGCCGGTCCAGATAGATAGTGATAGTTTGGAATCTAGGCTTATCAAACTGTTGATGAAAGGCGAGAATATAACATTGAAAGAAGCGGCTAAGAAGCTCAACGTTTCTGAGAGTAAGTTGGAAAGGGCTGTGAAGGGTTTAGTTTCTAAAGATATAGTCAGTATAGATGTACTTCCAGATAAAAAATATTTGAGGTTAAAACGTAGCGATATACAGTTCCACGGAACAAATCCCAGTCAGGATAAGACTTTGAAAAGGAAGAAATCAAAAAGATCGAAGGAAAAAGGTTCCAAGAAAAGCAGAGAGATGATGTACAGATAATATATCAAAAAGTTTCTTGATATATGTAAACAACCGTAGGGTAATCGATAAGAGCTTTAGTTAGACCAAGTGATTGTTTTACCAAAAGTCTATTATAAATCGAATATATGTAAATCCAATGAGAGAAACAGTTGAAAAGGCACTCCAGTCCCTGAAAAAGGGATGGTTTGCCATGGTTTACGATGCCGATAAAAGGGAGAATGAGACGGATCTGGTGACACCGTCGATATGGGTAACACAGGATAAAGTCAGGAGGCTTCGTAGGGATGCTGGAGGTCTGGTATGTGTTACCGTACCACCGATGATTTGGAAGAAACTGGGTCTACCTTATCTTCACGACTTGATAAGTGAAAATGCTGCCGATCATCCATTACTTTCTAGGATGAAGGCGGATGATATACCATATGACGAAAAATCTACTTTCTCACTTACTATAAACCATAGAGGGACCTTTACCGGTATCACTGATAATGACCGGGCGAAGACTATCAAAAGATTTGCGGAACTATCTCAAGAGATAGACGAACTTCATGAGGATAGGGCTAGAGATATGTTCGGGAGAGAATTTAGAACTCCTGGACACGTTTTTCTATTGAATGCAACGGAAGGATTATTGAATAAGCGACAGGGTCACACTGAACTGACCACCGCACTGTTAGAGATGGGTGGATATTTCCCTAGTATGACTATATGTGAGATGCTTGGTGACGACGGGAATAGCTTGAGCGAAAAAGAAGCAGTGAGGTACGGAAAAAAGCATAGTATCCCCTTGATCGAAGGAAAGGAGATATTGGATGAGTGGGAGGAGCAATATGGGTGATAAGACGGTCATGGCTGCAGGTACATTCGATCTCATCCACTTAGGTCATCTGCATTATCTAAAGGCGGCCAAAAGGTTGGGAGATGAACTCGTAGTAGTGGTAGCATGCGATGAAACCGTGAGGGAAAAGAAGCATGAGCCACTGATGAACGAGGAAACTAGAGCTGAACTTATCGGGGCTCTTAAGCCGGTAGACGAAGTTGTCATAGGGGTAGAAGGGGATCGATTCGATACTGTTGAAAAGGTAGATCCAGATATAATAGCTTTAGGTTATGACCAATGGCATGAAGAGGATAGAATAAATGAAGAACTTGACAAAAGAGGATTGAAAGCTGAGGTAGTTCGCTTGGAGCATTATAATCATGACCTAGATGGAACCAGAAAGATAATTAGGAAGATAATAGATTGGCATGGTATGAAAAAGGAGTTAGACAGGGTGGAAAGTTCATGAAGAAGATAGGCATCGCTGATACCACCTTTGCTAGATACGATATGTTCCGCAGTGCGGAGGATGAACTTCAGAAAACGGGTACTGGATTTGTCATAGAACGTTATACGGTTCCAGGTATCAAAGACTTAGCTATAGCCTGTCAAAAGCTTATAAAATCTGATTGTGATATAGTACTAGCACTGGGTATGCCGGGACCGGAACCCATAGATAAACAGTGTGCCGATCAGGCTTCCCGTGCAATATTAAATGTTGAGTTGAAACATGATACTCATATATTGGAAGTGTTCGTTCATGAAGATGAGGCGGATACTGAAGATGAATTAGCCGACCTGGCGGATAAAAGGGCTAGGGAACACGCTTTGAATGTTTACGATCTCCTTTTCAGACCTGAACGCCTGCATGAGATGGCGGGTATGGGTGAAAGGGAAGGTCATCCGGATGTAGGACCTTTGGAGAGATGATATAATGGATATGAAGATAGGAATAGTTGTTTCGGAATTTAATTACGACATAACCAGCATGATGCTGGAAAGGGCGAAGGAACACTGTAAGTTCCTGGGAGTCGAGGTTTCAGAGATAGTACATGTACCGGGTGTCTTCGATATGCCGCTGGCTATCAAAGACCTGCTGAAAAGTGATGACATCGATGGTGTAGTGACTCTTGGAACGGTGATTAAAGGTGAAACGAAACATGATGAAACTGTGATTTCACATGCGGCTAGAAAGATAACCGATCTGTCTTTGGAATATGATAAACCTGTCAGTCTAGGTATAACCGGACCTGGGATGAGCCGTCTACAGGCAGAAGAGAGGATAGAAAGGGCTAAAGACGCAGTTGAAAGTACTGTTAAGATGTATAAAAGGAACAAATGAAAATAAAAGGAACTAATGAAAATAAAAGGAACAAATGATAAGTAAATTTAAAGTAACTTTCCTTCTATACCTTTTCGATGCCCTATTCCATACCGGACGACGATGAGATAAGGGATGCACTAGAGAATGTTATGAAAAGGACGAAGGGTATCAATTCTCTCAACAAACTGAGGAATTTGGTTATCAAGGAGCTTCAGATCAAAAATCCAGATTATACTGTCAGTAGACCTAGAGTTCGGAAGATCGCTGTGAGGTCACCTTTAATAAACACGAAGATCGAAGCTCGAAGAGCGGACAAGAAAGGCGAGTTCAAAGGTAGATGTCCCGTATGTGGTGGAAAACTGGATATGACCAAGAACGAAACCATATACGGCGGGACCGTAACTCTTGGTTACGAGTGTACTGAATGCCCCTATTGGACCACCATGAAGAAAAGAGTACCAACGCGTTACAGGTTCGAATACGATAAATAAAGAAGGTAGAGATGGATATGGAGATCAAATACGAGAGCGGAATTTGTATCGAAGATGGAGAAAGAAAGATAATTTTAGATCCCTCTAAGCAGAGTAATATAGGGGTGGTCACCCACGGTCATCTAGACCACCTTACAAAGGATGCTTACATGACCATGCCTACATTGGATATATTGGAAGTAAGAAAGGGTGAAAAAAGAGGTGAAGGGATGCATTATGGATTTCCTAGAGAGATAGGGGGTTTCGAAGTCACATTATATCCGGCCGGCCACGTTTTTGGTTCGTCGATGGTTCAGGTTGAGAATATACTATACACGGGTGATTTCAATCCTTATGGTGGGAAAACCTGTAAAAGAGCGGTGCCTTACGATTGTGAAACCTTGATAATAGAGTCGACTTACGGAAAACCCAGTTACCGGTTACCTCACAAGGATGGTGTTACAGATGATTTCATGGCGTGGACCAAGCAGCAGTTGGAAGAAGGACCTGTGGTGTTCGGGGCATACAAATTCGGTAAGGCACAAGAAGTTATAGCGCTGTTGAATGAATTAGGAGAAGTCCCTTACGTAACAGAAGATATAGCGGAACTCTGCGAGGTTTACAACAAATATGATCAGGGATTGAAATATCGATTATCCGATGGTTTCGATGGTAACTTTACTGCTGTGGTACCCCCCGGTGAAATAAAGAGACCTATAGGCGATATAGCCCGAATATCCAGGAAGAGGAACGGTTCTTCAGCTTATCTTTCAGGTTGGTGTGCTTTTTACCCATACTTCAATTCTATGGATATTGACGCACAGTTCCCTTTTTCAGATCATGCAGGATTCGATGAACTACTTGAGTTCGTTGAAGAGTGTGATCCTTCTAGAGTTTTAACGGTGCACGGCAGCGATGAAGAATTCGCAGAGATTGTAGAAGAGGAGTTAGATATAGAAGCTGAACCACTAAAAAAATGACTACAATTATTAACCCCTAGTGCTTATTACCTTTTTGATAAATATGCAGTTCGAAAAAGAGGGTAATATATTGGTTGCAAAACTGGATGATGGTACAGATTTTTTCGATTCCCTGACAGAAATACTAGATAGCATAGAAGAGAGATGTGCTATGGTGATATCGGGCATCGGTATGATAAGGGATTTTAAACTCGGTTACTATAATAGTGAAACTGGGGAGTATGAATGGAAGGAGTATACTGAACCTATGGAACTACTATCCGTGAAAGGAAGCTTTACAGTCGAGGGATCGATACATATCCATGCTGAAGTTTCAGGGCCAGATCACGATGTTAAGGGCGGACATTTGGAAGGTGGTAGAGTTTTCAACGTCAATGAGATCACCATGTTAGTATTTAACGAGATCGATATGAGTAGAGAGTTGGATGAGGTATTAGAGATGACTCTACTCGCCATTAGATGATCAGGGCAATAGATATGACATTTGAGATCATTGAACATACCGCAGATGTAGGGATACACGCATTGGGTAGTGATCTAGATGAAGCTTTTCAGGAAGCTGCTAGGGGTATGTTCAGTATCATGACAGATCTAGATAAGGTAGAATCGGTTGAAGAATACAAATTGAATTTAGATAGTGAGGAATGGGATGAATTGCTTGTAGATTTTTTATCTGAGTTGGTATATATCCATGAAGTAAAAGATGTACTCTTATCTGAATTCACCGTAGATTTAAGTTCAAACGAACAGAAGGAACTACAAGCGATCGTGAAGGGAGAAAAGCTCGATTTAGATAAGCATAAGTTCTTCACCGAAATAAAAGCGGTTTCATACCACGATATCTTAGCTGATCCAGAGGGTGAAGTTAAAGTGATATTCGATGTATGATATTTTGATCGATACGTGTTTCACTTTCACTCACCTCCGAAAGAAAGGTTAATAACATAAAAGCCTCTAAAGATGGTCGATAAAATGAGCGAAGATGAAATAAAAGAGTTGCCAGGAGTAGGACCCGCAACTGCAGAGAAGCTCATGGACGCAGGTTACAAAGATCTGATGGCTATCGGTGTCGAGTCACCTAGAGTGCTCGCCGATGTGGCTGAGATAGGCGAGGCTACAGCTGGAAAGATCATCAATGCTGCCAAGAAAGCTGCAGATATCGGAGGGTTCGAAACAGGTGACCAGGTTTTACAAAAAAGGAAAGAAATCGGAAAATTATCGACTGGAGCAGAATCTTTTGATGACCTCTTAGGCGGAGGTATAGAAACCCGTTCTATAACGGAATTTTATGGAGAATTCGGTTCCGGTAAAACCCAGTTAGCACACCAGTTAGCTGTAAATGCTACTCTACCTGCTGATGAAGGTGGTTTAGAAGGCGAGGTAGTGATAATCGATACCGAAAACAGTTTCAGACCTGAAAGGATCATCCAGATCGCTGAGGATGATGATATAGATCCACAGGAAGTACTACCTAAGATCCATATCGCGAGAGCCTTCAATACACATCATCAGATGCTGTTAGCTGATAAAGCTCTAGAGATGGGGGAGGACAGTCCGATCAAACTTCTTATTGTGGATTCTTTAACATCTCATTTCAGGGCTGAATACGTTGGAAGAGGAGCACTCGCTGAGAGACAGCAGACATTGAACAAACATCTACACAAGTTGCTTAAATTTGCAGATAGGCACAATGCAGCTATCATCGTAACAAATCAAGTCACGTCTAATCCAGATCAGTTCTTTGGGGATCCTACGAAACCAATAGGTGGAAACATATTGGGCCATACCGCTACATTTAGAATATATCTGAGAAAATCTAAAGGGAACAAGCGTATCGCACGATTAGTGGATTCACCTAACATGCCTGAAGGAGAGGCTGTCATACGTATAGTTGAAGGTGGGGTCAAGGGATAAAAGATTAAAGATAGCTATTTACTTTATCTGGATACCCTTTCCTCTTTTTCTTTTTGTATTATTGTATTCATTATATTTTAGATGATGCTATAATAAGGGTTAATTTCGTTAGCATACACATGTATATATATAGATATTTCCTAATTATCAATAACTTTACCGCAAAATATAAATTATCCTATGAGAATTTTAGTATTGGGGAACCGGGGCTAGTAGGTTAGAGTGCATCCCATCCCACCATCCTTCCCGACCTAGCCCTCCCCTTTTTTCTTTTTTTTAACTGGATTTAAGATAAAATATCACGCCTATCAATACTAGTAATAAAGACAGCCAGATTATTATCGCTTCCTTTGTTAACCTCTTCGCTTTCTCGGCTTCCCACCAAGTACTAGGTTCTATACCCTGAGCAATAAAAGTCAACACACCAGAAAGGTTGATACAGATAAGGTTGATAAAGAACAGCATCATGGATAGGAAAGATAAAGTATAGTATCCAGACCCAAGTAATAAACCAGAGGCTGCAAGAGTGGGTACTAAAGCTAGGGCTACCATGACTCCGATCAATGTTGCTGATATTCCTCTTGTGTAGGCTAGTGCCCCAGCACTTCCAGCAGCTAGAGCAAGAGCAACATCGCCATATCCTATGTTAGTCCTAGCCATAAGTTCTGGCGATGTGGTCGGGTCTGTTGTCAGAAATAGTCCTAGGATTACAGCTATAGTAAATCCTAGAACTATACCAAATATATTTGCTTTCAAAGCTTTCTTAGCCAATTTTGAGTCAGCTAAAGTTGTAGCTAGTGCAAGGCCAACATTGGGACCCAGCATGGGAGCGATGACCATGGCACCGATTATCACTGCTACATCACTCCTTAGCACACCTATAGAACCCACTATAGCCGATAACCCTATTAAAAGTATATATACTGTCGAAAATTTTACCTCATCGATAGCTGAGTTATAGAGTTCTTCCCTACTTACCCCTTTTGTTTCTTTTCCATCTCCCTCTTTTTCTGGAATTTTCTTTTCCGATTCTTGGACTGGAAGAGAAGCTTCGACATCGAACATTAGTAATCTAAATCCTTCATAATCTCCAAAATTGTCTTCCAACTTATCTATAACAGTCTGATTCTTCTCTGCATCTACTAATATCTTGATCTGGACTTTTTTCTCGGATATTTTACCGAACCAGTAGTCGAAGACTTTACTGTCCTCTTCCAAAATGTTTTCTGCCTCGGTTTTCTTCTTCTCGGGTATCAGCATCTCGATAAGTCGCAGCATCTTGCTTCCTTGATAGATGGTATATTATTCTATCTATATTAATTTGGTGTCTATCTATTGTATTTTATGGGCTACGATGTAAGCCTGGCCCAGAGAAACACCCATATCTCCGTTAGGTATGTTGTTATGTACTAGTAATTTGTATCCGTTTTTATCTAACGTTTTTCTAATCTTATCAACAATAGGCTTATTGTAGGAAACACCGCCGGATATTCCAATATCTTCAACATCTTTCTCTTCAGCGGTATGGACAGCTGCTTCTGCAATTTTTTCCGAAACTCTGGAAATGTAAGATGCGGCCTTATCAGCTTTTTTCTCATCACCAGACATCATCTCTAGGAAAGGTTCTAAGGTCAAAATTTTACCCTTTTTAAAACCAACTTCATAATCTATATCATCATCTCCTTCCATCTGTAGTTTTTCCAATTTCATGGCCGGCTCCCCTTCGTAAGTTCGTTTACAGCAAACATCCAAAGAACATGAAACGGCATCTAAAAGCCTACCAAAGCTGCTGGTTTCTACACTATTTCCCATGAGTTTATCTAGTATCTCAGCTTCCCTGCCTTCGAAGAAACTCCCATCGACACCTAATTTTCGCTGTATGGCAAAAACCAGTCTTCTTGGATCTTTCACAGCTTTTTCTCCACCTAAAAGTGGAAAGGTCTCAAGGTGTGCTGCACGTTCAAAATCTTCTGCTGTGGAGTACAGTACTTCCCCTCCCCAGCTGTTTCCATCAGTGCCATATCCAGTCCCATCTACACTGATACTTACGATCTCTTCGATATCATGTTCTAATAAAAGTGAAGCGCCGTGGGCCCAGTGATGCTGGATCTCGTGATATTCACAATCTAACCTTTTTGCATATCCTATTCCCAATCTCCTACTTCGATATCTTGGATGAAGGTCGACACCGACTCCTTTTACTTCATCGATACCCAGTATAGAAATGAGATGATCCGATGCATCTTTGTAAAATTTAGAAGCTCCATAGGAGTCCAAATCACCGAGATATTGGCTTGGATAGATCTTTCCATCCCTAGAAAATGCTACACATCCACTTTGGTCCGCACCTGCGGCCATGACTTTACCCGGTAAAAAATCCAGATATTCTGGTACGTAACCCCTAGACCTACGGATTATCGCTAGATCATCACCGTGTGCTCTTATGAGAGAATCGTCAACCCTATTAGCGATCTTCCTATCGTGGAGAAGATTGTATTCGAAACCGAGTTCGAAAGCTTCCTCATTTTCAACTACCATGGGTTCTCCAGGAGGATTAGCACTGGTCATAACAAGACCGTCAACGTCCATCTTATCGAATAGAGCAAAATGCAGCCCTGTATAAGGAAGCATGATACCCACGGTAGGTAATCCCGGGGCGGCGAATTCTAAAAAATCTTTTCGATACTCTTTTTTCTTGTAGATCATTATAGGTCTGCGGGGACCTTCAAAAACGTCCCTTCTTTCGACGTGTGCATATTTAGAAACGATCTCAACATCCGGCATCATAAGAGCGAAAGGCTTCTCGGGCCTCCCATATATCTCTCTGAGCTTAGGTATCATCTCTAATCTACAAACTATGTGCATACCACCCCAACTTTTAGCGATACCTATC